>CAUUSU010000204.1:0-3736 GCA_963547835.1 uncultured Campylobacter sp. | reverse complement strand
GGATTTTGGAATTTTAGAATTTCAAAATTCTGCGAAATTTTAGAATTCTATAAAATTTGATTTGATACGGAATTGAAATAGAGTTAAATTTAAAGTCCTATTTTGTGGCGTGATCGGTTAAATCTTGGAGTTCCATAGTGTAGTTTTCTTTTTGCCATGTTCCGGCATAGCCATAAGCTTTTAAAATTTTGAATAGCAAAGCTACTATATCCTTTTCGGAAAGGGCATTTGTGCTTTTTGGATTTAGTTCCAAAAGTTGCCAAATTCGATGAAGCTTTTTACCTTCATCAAATATATAATCCAATGTGACTTCAATAATTTCACCTTTATGATATAAAATCCAAATGCCTTTAGCAAGGCTTGCATGATCATATTCTGGATCAGGAAAACTATATACTGGCATTAGCCAACAATCCGAATTTCGATCAATAGTCCAATCAAGCTCGTTAATAAAAGTCTCATAGTATGGATTATATTTGTAGTAAATTTAACTCAATCCATACTTCTCATCATCCTTTTTGGTGATGATTGCATTTTCAAACGCCATCTGCGCTCCTTGGAATTTAAAATTTAGCGTGTAAACAGAAATTTCAAGTGCAAATTTTATGCGGATTTCCGCGACGCAGCCGAAAATGGCGAGTAAAGAAACGAATTCCAAACTCGCACGCTTAAAGATATACCGGCGCGCTCGCCGCGACCGCTAACTCCGCTCGCCGCAGATATACTTGCTCTCTAGCCGCGGCAAAGCAAACGCGGCTCGCCAGCAAAGCTAGCGGTAAAATTTATCGCAACCCGTCCGCAAAATAGCAAACCGCACGATTTGCGGACGGACTCGCAAAGTCACGACGAGCCGATTAAAATTAGGCTTTAGCTTACGGCGCTTAAAAGCCGACTTAAGCCTAGACGCGGTGCGAGCGATATACCGCGACACGGCGCCTAAGCTTTAAGCTACATTAGAACCGGAATTTTGGTCTTTTGCAGGAAGTATTTCGACGCGCCGCCTAAGAAGATCTCCTTGATGCCGCTGTCTGAGTGCAAGCCCGCGACGATGAGGTCGAAATCGCCCGCGTCGGCGTACTCTAGCAGCACCTGCCCCGGGATCTTGCCGTCTGCGTTTAGCGTCTCAAAAGCATCGATATTAACGTCGTGCAGCGCCAAATAATCGCTTATTCGGCGCTTCGTTTCGGGGATGCCCTCTTGGAGGTAGTGGTTTGCGGTGATGACGGTGACGGATTTGGCGTGCTGTAAAAGCTCTAGCCAATTATCGAGCGCCCTTGCAGACGCCGCAGTGCCAGTAAGCGAAACTAAAATCTTATCCGCCCTAAACTCCTGCAGCTTGCGCGGTATGACGATGCAAGGCTTGCCACTTTTGGTAACCGCAGCCTCGAACGTGCCGGTGATAGAGCCTGTAGGCGGCACCGAAACCAGCACCAAATCGCAATATTTGGAGTACTTCTCGACCAGCTCGGAACGGATGCCTACCATATGCCTCAAAGCGGCGCTATTTGGGACGTGATCGTCGTCGTTTTGATCCAAATCGAGCTTAGCGCATTCGGCGTCGAAGATCGCTTTAATCTCCTCGCGCTCAGCCCTCATCTCATCGCCTGCAGATTTTAAAAATTCCTCCATCAGCACGCCGCCTTTTAGCGTCATGCGGACGTTGTAGATCATCTTAGGATCGAGCTGGCACGCCATTATATTGATGTGCGTACCGAAAAATTTATTCACGAGCAGCGCTCCGTGTATGCGCTCGGCTAGCTCCTCGCCGCCGCCGATAGGGAAAAAAATCTTTTTAAGCTGCATCTCATACTCCTATTAAAATTTTAAGCTAATTCCAGTGAAATTTTAGTGCCTTTCTGATCGGTCACGCGCACTCGCACCACGTCGCCCGCCTTGTAAGGCGTCGTGATAAATTTAGCGCGGAGTAGCCCGTCCACGCCGTCTCGTAGCGAGATGAAGGTACCGAAATCCAGCACGCTTTGCACCACGCCGTCAAACTCCTCGCCGATCTGAAATTTTACCTCTTTGCGCTCATTGCGCGGCTTGCGAAAATCGCGAGAATTCGAGACTATCGATAAAATTTTCTCTTTCGCGCCCGATACGGCGCTAGCTTTGGCGCCTTGAATCTTGACCTCGCCCTTTTCGCGATCCAGATCGATATTTACGCCGAAGCTTTCGGTGATCTCTTTGATGACCTTGCCGCCCTGGCCGATGATGTCGGGGATTTTACTTGGATCGACACTAAAAATTTCAAGCTTCGGAAGCACATCTTCATTTATGACGATCGCCGCATCCGCCTGCTCCATCAAGCCCAAAATATGCGCGCGAGCCTGCTTTGCCTGCGCTAGAGCCTCTTTTAAAACCTCCAGGCTGATGCCGCCGAGCTTGATATCCATCTGAAGCGCGGTGATGCCCTCATGGGTGCCCGCGACCTTAAAATCCATATCGCCGTCGTGATCCTCAAGCCCCATTATGTCGGTTAGCACAGCGTGTTTTTCGCCCTCAAAAATCAAGCCCATCGCGACGCCCGCAACGAGCTTTAGCGTAGGTACGCCCGCTGCTCGGAGAGAAAGTGCGCCGCCGCAGACCGAAGCCATCGAGCTTGAGCCGTTGCTCTCTAAAATTTCGCTCACTACGCGGATAGACTGCGGCGAGTTTAGATCGATGCTCGGATATAGCGCTCTTTTGGCTAAATTTCCATGCCCCAACTCGCGTCTGCCCGGGCTTTTGAGCGGACTTGCTTCCCCGACGCAAAAGCCGGGGAAGTTGTAATTAAACATAAATCTATCGCTGATCGGCTCAAGCTGCGTTAGGCTGTCGCTTAGCTGCGCGTCGCTATCGCCGCCCAGCGTAGTGACGACAAGAGCCTGCGTCTGCCCGCGCGTAAATAGGCAGCTTCCGTGCGCGCACGGTAGGATATTTGTCTCGATACTGATCGGACGCACCTCATCAAGCGCGCGTCCGTCGGCTCTTCGGCGATCCTCGATGATCTGCGTGCGGATGATGCCGCGCTTATACTTGCCGATGACGCTGGAGATCATCTCTTTGCTCCACTCGTTTTGCGCCGCGGCCTCGGTCGCTAAAATTTGATCTACGATTTTGTTTAGCTCGGTAGCGCGCTCGCTCTTTGCCATCTGATTGATCGCCGCTTTAACGGCGTCTTTGTAATTTGCGTTGATGAAGTCCGCAATATCCTCATCCTCGATCTCGGGTTTATACTCTAGGCTCGCATCGGGCTTTTTAAGCGGCAAAAAAGCCTCTTCGTAAGCGTTTGAGCCTGCGCTTATCGCCTTTGCGGCAAAATCGATCGCATCTACCATCAGATTTTCGCTAAATTCATTCATCTGCTGTGCGCCGCCGCTAATCTGCGGCAGGGAGCGCATCTCAATCATCAAAAGCTCATCGCCGACGCCCGCTACGTAAAGATCGAGCGCGCTAGCTTTAAGCGCGGAGTTGCTCGGATTTAAGATGAAGTTTCCGTTTTGATAGCCTACGCGCACGCCGCAAACGGGCGCCTTAATCGGGATATCACTAAGATACAGCGCCGCAGACGCCGCATTAAGAGCGACGACTTGCAGATCGACCTCCGGATCTGCCGATAGCACGTAAACTACGATCTGCGTCGGATATGCATAGCCCTTTGGAAAGAGCGGGCGCAGCGAGCGGTCTATGATGCGGCTGGTTAGCGTCTCAAAATCGCCCGGCTTGGTCTCGCGCTTGATGTAGCCTCCGGGGA
>CAUUSU010000203.1:0-3745 GCA_963547835.1 uncultured Campylobacter sp. | reverse complement strand
TAAAGCAGGCGCGCGATGCGGCTTACGCGCTGTGCGAAAATATAAAATTTAGCGGCGCGCAGTATAGGCGCGATATCGCGCACCAAGCCTTAAGAGATAAAATTTGATCGTCGCTCCGCTTAGCAAGCGCGTAATCGCGTTTAGTATCGACGAAGCGGTGAGCGTAACGCTTTTTGTAGTCGTGCTATTTGCTATTGACGAGCCAGAGCTTGTCGCAGCGGCGCAGAGCGGAAGCAATCTTGAGGTACAAAAGATTGCGTCAAAATTCATTTTGCATTACGCGATAATAAAATTTTTATATCAGGCGATTTTTGTCTATCTATACGGCGCGACGCTAGGCAAGCTTGCGGTTAAAATTTATTGCGTCCGCGCTGACGGCAGCTCTATGGATATCGCTACTGCAGCGATCCGCGCGGCGGTTAGGTTGATAAGCGAGATGATCTTTTATATGGGATTTTTGGTGGCGCTTTTTACGAACTCGCGTCAGAGCCTGCATGATATGGCGGCGAAAACATTGGTGGTAGAGATTGAAAAAGAGTAAAAAATTTAAAATTCTAGCGCTTAGTTTTAGCGCTCTTTTAGCAAGCAGTGCGAGCGCAAAGGTCCAAGACGTCGAGCTCATAGCAGATAATGTCGAGAAAAACGGCTTTTTGACGGAGGCTAGTGGCAACGTAACGGTGTATTCGCAGGACTACTTCATCACCGCCGATCGCGCTACATACGACGAGCAAAACGGCATCATCGAGCTTTTTGGCAACGTCAATGCGATGCGCGGTAGCAGCGAGACCACGCGTGCGCAGCACGTAAAAATCGATCTGAAAAACGATAAGCAGCAAGCGGACGTAAATTTTATGATGGATAAGGACTCTGAGCTTTGGATGCAAAACGACGCCAGCTGCAGCGACAGCGAGTATTACCGTGTGGAGGGCTCCAGCGTATCTAGCTGCAACGTTACCGATCCTGATTGGCGCATCAAATTTAGCAGCGGCATGCTCAATAAAGAGAGCAAATTCCTCCATCTTTTCAATCCGAGATTTTACGTGGGCGACGTGCCGGTGCTCTATCTGCCGTATTTCGGCTTCCCGACCGACCGCACGCGCCGCACGGGCTTGCTGCCTCCAGAGGCCGGCTACATTAGCAAGGAAGGGATTTACTATAAGCAGCCGATCTATTTCGCGCCTTACGATAGCTGGGATTTTCAGCTCGATCCGCAGGTGCGCACGCGCAGGGGCTTTGGCGTATACGGGACATTTCGATTTACGGAGTCGCCGTATTCTTACGGCGAGATTAGAGGCGGAGTTTTCGATAACTTCTCGCGGGCGCAAAAACGCCTCGAATATAAAAACGAGCGCCATCACGGCTTTGAAGTTCAATACGATCGCAGCAAGCTTGCGACCTATTTGCTAGACGGCGATCTGCGCGAAAATTTATGGATCGATTTTACCCAGCTAAACGACCTTGAATACTACGATCTGAAGGAAAAGGGAGGTCTTGGCAACGATGCGGATAATTCGCTCGTAACTTCACGGCTGAATTATTATTTGACCTCAGACGAGCACTATTTTGGCGCTTACGGACGATACTACATCGATACAAGCAAGCTAAACGCCGATAATACTTTCCGCAATGAAGATACCGTTCAAGAGCTTCCGACGCTGCAATATCATAAATTTAGCAATGATTTGGGACTACCAAATTTGATCTATTCGCTTGATGCAAAAGCGCGTAATTACACTAGATGGGAGGGCGCGACTGCTCGCCAATACGAGTTTGACGTACCGATTAGTATAAGCACGCCGCTACTGGCGGATTATTTAAATTTCGCCTTTACCGAGCGAGTGTATATGACTAATATCGATTGGCACGATAAATTTTACTACGCAAACGGCGATCTTGGCGAGGATAAAAGCACTTTCTACGCTAATCAATACACCGAGCTTTCGCTCTACACCGACGTAGCTAGGGCTTATGATAGCTTGTATCATACGATGAGCTGGAGGGCGGATTTTAGAATTCCAAGCTGGCAGCAAGGCGACATCGAGGATAGAATTTTAAAGTATCATCAGTATAAATACGACCTTGCTCGCGGCGCAGTAGATCGCTCGCGGCTGGGTAACTTGCAAGACTCACTTTATTGGGAGGATAACTTCTTAAGCGAGCTTAGTGACGAATACACCCACGAAAATGCAGCTTTAAGTATGACGCAGTTTTTTTATAATGAAGACGGACGTAAATTTTTACGCCATAGCGTCAAGCAGCGATATGACTTCGACGATCACGAGTTCGATGATTTAGAACATCGCATCGATGCGTATTTTGCAAATGGATTAAATATCGGAAACCGCTTTACCTACTCGCATAAATATAAAAGCTTCGATAAGGTCTATACCTACGCCAACTACTCCAACGACGACTTTAGCTTTGGACTTAGTCACGCTTACGAATACGAAAAGCTAAGCATGGAGCCTAAACGCTATACGAAAGATAACTACGGCATCGTAAACGCTTCGGTAAATTTGCCTAGGAATAATAAAATTTTCGGGCGTTGGGATTACGACTTAGAGCGATCTTATTCTAAAATGTGGCGCGTGGGATTTTCTCATACGCGCAAGTGTTGGAATTACTCTTTTGTGTATCAAGAGGATATCGAGCCTAAAAATACCAGTACGACGGGCTACAGCAAAGCAAGCAAGGAGCGCGGAATTTACTTTCTCGTAAATTTCTATCCGTTTGGCGGAGTAGGGTATGATTTTTCAGTAGATAGCGAATACGGAAGCGAAAAATAATGACGCCTAGAGCCGAGCTGATGTTTGAAAACCAAATCGATGCCGCGATGAAACTCGCAGAAATTTTACCCGCTACCGTGATCAAAAACGAAAATTTTCTGATAATCGCTCAATCCCTGGAGTCGCTTCCTATCGCAAACCATCTTGCTCTAAAACTAGGGCTTGCTTATGAGTTTTTATTCACAGAGCCCGTTTTGGCACCCAATAATCCGGAATGCGCGATCGCGTGCGTAAGCGAAACCCAAGAGATCGTGATGGTAGATGAGCTCGTGCGAAGCTTCGGCATCAGCCTGGATTACGTTTACGGGCAGGCGAACAGACTTTATGAGGAGAAAATTTTAAAAAACATGTATAAATTTCGCAAGGGCGAGCTTTTGGGAAATTTGGAGAAAAAAAACGTTATCTTGGTAGATGAAGGGTGTGAGAGCGGGCTGACCGCGCTTACTTGCATAAAGACGCTCGTAAGCTTAAACGCCAAAGCGATCTTTTACGCCACTCCCGTTATCGGCAGCGATAATGCAGACGAGATCGCCATGCTAGTAGATGGAATTTATACTGTTCACAAGATCAGAGATTTTGTGAACGTGGATTTTTATTACAAAGAAAAAACGCTCTCAAGCGCGGAGGAGATAATGCAAATTTTAAACAAATGCCCGCTTTATCTGCCGTTTCACGAGACTAACAAAAACAAGGAGAAAATTAATGCAGTGCAAAATTGAAGTAAATGGTAATACCGAAATTTTCGATATCGACAAAGTTGCGAAACAAGCCGCGGGCGCGGCGCTTTTGCGCGTGAAAAATACCGTAGTGCTAGCCACCGTAGCGCGCGAAGAGACGCAGGTGCAGGAGGACTTTTTACCCCTTACCGTGCAATATATCGAGAAGATGTACGCGGCGGGCAGAATCCCCGGAGGCTACATCAAGCGCGAGACCAAGCCGGGCGATTTTGAGACGCTAAC
>CAUUSU010000202.1:0-3747 GCA_963547835.1 uncultured Campylobacter sp. | reverse complement strand
GCGGGTAAAATTTCGCTATAATTTCACAAAAGCGCTAAAATTCCAACCGAAAAGGACGCAAATGCAAACGGATCTGCAGGAAAAGATTAAGGAGCTGCAGCGCAAGATCGCGCGCGAAATCACCTATTTTCAGACGGGCGGAGTGAGGCCGCGAGGCGCGATCGATGAGTGCTGGATCGGCCGCGTGCTCGCTTATGCGGCGGATGAGGAGCTGCCGACGGATAAAAACGGCGCGCCGATGCTCCCTCTAGCGCAGTTCTACCTGCCCGCGCTACCCTACGTGCCGCAGGTCTTGGACGGCGTCAAGCTACTTGCGGTCTTTATCTCACAGGATCTCATCGGCAAATCCCGCGAGGATATGGACGGTCTGTGGGCGATCCGCGAGTATAAAAACGAGGGCGAGCTCGTCATAAAGGAGCTTGCAAATCCGCGCTCGCAAATAAGGCCCTTCCCTTTGCAGCCCAAATTTGCCGCGGACGACGTCGCGAGCTGGGACGGCGGCGGGCTGGAGCCTGATGTCGTGCATGAAATTTTAGAGCTTAAAAGGTCGGTCGGACTTTATTATTCCGACGTCACGGCTGGGCTGGAGTTTTACAACTGCACGAAGCTCGGCGGCTACCCCTCCTTTTGCCAGTCCGGAGTGAGCTTCGGCGAGGGCTATCAGTTCGTTTTTCAGATCTCAAGCGATGAAAAGGCTAATTTTAACGTCATTGACGGCGGTAGCTTGATGTTTGCCAAAAACCCGCAAAGCGGCGCGTGGAGCCTTGTATTATGATTTCGATTAGGCGCGCGAAAGGCTTTAGCTCGCTCGTAAAATTCTATCGCTTTAAACAGATGCTAAAGCCTAGTAAATTTTACGATGAAATTTTATCGGCGTGCGGCTTTGAGCCCGCTCGGCGCGGATTAAATTTTAACGGCGGGCGCGAGTAAATTTTATTCGGCGAATTAAATTTATGAAATTTACGCCGCGGCAGCGATCTACTCGGACGTGCGTTGATTCAGCCACGCTCTCAGATTGTCCGCGCCCTCTTTTAGCACCCCAAATCCTGCCGCGGCAATACAGACAAAATTAATTAGCGAGCCCCTCCCGCCGACATTTAAAATCCCAAAGCCCACAATCCACAGCGCCGTGCCGAAACCCAGCGTGCACACGGCAGTCGCGATCCCCAGCTTGCGGCGCAAAGGGCTTGGTTTGCGCACCACCTGAACTCGAGTGATCACGTAGCTGCCCGCATATCCTCCGCGGATGAAATACGCGCGCGCAAGCTCGCCCTCCTCTACGGGGATATCGTTAAACTCGCCGCGCAGTTTCACGCCGTCTATCTCGAAAAATACCCAAATTTTGCTATTTCCTCTTGCAGCGTGGACGCGAAGATTTCGAACCTCGCCCGTGATCTCATATTCCAATTTGCATCCTCAAACAGCTTCGCGCTTTGCTTCCGCGCTAAATTCCGCGCCGTAAAATTTTAAAATCTAAAATTTGCCTTGCTCGCAGCACTGTCCGTAAAATTTTAAAGTTGAACCTCTACAAGCACTAAATTTAGAACTAAGCCTTAAAAATTTCATAGCGATAGAATTCCAAATAAAGCTCGCCGCTAAATTTAGCAAGCCATATGTGCGGGCTATCTGGACCTTGCCGAATTTCGCATGTCGCAAAATCGCGGCGAAATTCCACGTGCCGTAAAAGCTCCAAATCCGCCGCAGCAATATCGCAGGCAAGCCCATCGCAAAAACCAATACCGCGCGACGAGCAGCACAAACAGGTAGTGAAAGGCGGATAGCGCAAAATAGACGCCATACTACAAACGGCGCACGGCAAGCATACAAAACAGATGCCTCGCGAAGAATAATGTGCGCCGGGCTACCAAGCGCCTACTTCTTTAAAATTTCGTTTTTCATGAATTCGTAGAGCTGGCAGGATTTTTTATTGCCCGCGTCGCAGCCCTTTTTGACGCATCCAAGCCCCTTGGAAAATCCGCGCAGATCCCCCTTGATCACATACAAACAGCCTAAATTATTGCAGGCATCGCCGTAGCCCAGCTCACAGGATTTGGTGTAAAGCTTCTCCGCCTTATCTCGATCCTGCGGCGCGCCGAGACCCTTATCATACGCAACGCCGGCATTATAGCAGCTATCCACTAGCCTGCCGTCACAACCTCGCTCGAAAAAGCTCACCGCCTTTGCCGGATCCGCCGCGAGCCCAAAACCGCCCGTGAAATAGACTACGCCCGCATTGTGGCAGCTCTTGGCGTAGCCCAAATCGCAAGCCTTGATATAGTGCCGAGCTGCCGCGGCGAAGTCCCTACTCAGGCGCCCTCGCTGATATAGGTTGCCTAGCTTGTGGCAAGCTATGGCGACGTTTTTATCGCACGCTGCGGTATAAAATACGCCCGCTTGCGTCGCATTGCCCTCGCCATCGTATAGGGCACCCAAATCAAAGCAGCTATCTTTCTCGCCCGCCTCGCAAGCCTTGGCAAAAGCGAGCTTGGCGCCATCGTAATCTCCGCGGGAGAGCTTGTCGCGCCCCAGCTGCGCGCAGCTTACGCCATCGC
The DNA here is from genome assembly GCA_963547835.1 of uncultured Campylobacter sp. Classification (GTDB taxonomy): domain Bacteria; phylum Campylobacterota; class Campylobacteria; order Campylobacterales; family Campylobacteraceae; genus Campylobacter_B. Next base: position 1,195 of record CAUUSU010000202.1, on the reverse strand, counting down.
CGCGGTAGCATTTAAACGATAAAACGGGTGACGGCAGGAAAAGCACCATAATCAAGATACAAACGGCGAGCGAAAGCGCCGCTATGTCGATGATCTTTCTCATATCTATCCTTTTTGCGGCGATGCGCCGCAGGGCTTAAGGAGTACTCTTGCAGGCAAATCCCGCCCGAGTAAATTTTGCGGATGAAATTTTGCCGCCTTAAAGCCCTTCTTTAAAATTTACTCAGGGCTTCCACGCCGCAAAATTTTGAAATTCTGAAATTCTGCAAGCGGTAAATTTGTAGTCAAATTTTAAATTTTACGAACGACGCAGTAGCAATACCGCAAAACCGCTCGTAAAATTCTAAAATTGAAATTTTACGAGCGGTAAATTTAGAACTAGTTTTAAAAATTTCATAGCTATAAATAATTTCGCTTTGTATTTAAATCATAAATTTCGTTCGTAAGATTTAGGCTATCGGCGCGGATGTAGCCTGTGCGGCTACATCTTCTCTTTCGCGTTTAGACCCATTAGAGCAAACGCCGTGCGGATACTAAGCGCCACGAGCGCGAACAGCTTGAGCTTCGCATCCTCGTTCTCGCTGCCTACGACGCGGTTTTCGTTGTAGTATTTGTGAAAGTCCGCCGCGAGCGCCTTTAGGAAATCGGGCAGCTTCTGCAAGCCGCGAGAGTTAAAAGCGTCGTTTAAAATTTCATTCAAGCCAAGCGCCGCAAAAGCTAGGCCGAGCCCCGCTTCATCCAGCGTGCCAAAGTCCGCGCCTAGGACGTCCGCCTCGCGCTTGCCCGCTTTGGTAAAAATTTGATTGACCCGCGCGTGGGCGTAGTTGATGTAAAAGATCGGATTGCTGCTGTCCTCGCGCGCGAGCTCGTCCACATCGAACTCAAGCGGCGTCTCGCCCTTTTTGCTGATGAAGATAAATCGCATAGCGTCTCTACCGATCGCGGCGAGCACGTCGCTCATCAAGATCGCGTTGCCCGCGCGCTTGCTCATCTTGTAGGTCTGCCCGTCTTTGAGCAAATTTACCATCTGCATTAGGATGATCTCGAGCCTGCTTTCGTCGTAGCCCAGAAAATGCACGGCAGCTTTTAAGCGCGCGATGTAGCCGTGATGATCGGCGCCCCAGATGTTGATGCAGCGCTCATATCCGCGCTCAAATTTGTTGTTGTGATAGACGATGTCGCCCGCAAGATAGGT
>CAUUSU010000201.1:0-3765 GCA_963547835.1 uncultured Campylobacter sp. | reverse complement strand
CTCATCGTTTTGCAAGGTATCGACAAAACGCCCGATTCGCTCCCAGCGGATCTTGCGATCGGCATCGATACTAAAGTATGTAAACCACGGCTTACCGACGATCAGACGATAAGGTACCGGACCCCAGAAGCGGCTATCGGCAGAGTTATTGCGATTATCTCCTATCATAAAATACTCATCCTGCGGTACTTTGATGTAAAAGGCATTGAAGCTTATCCCCGCAGCTTCGAAGCTATGAGGAATTTCACTTAAACTAATGGGCTTCATAGAAAATTCACCCTTCTCAAGTGCGATTTTGACATTTGTTAGCATTGAGTTTCTAGCATTAGGGTCGTAGTGAATGCCCTTAAATTTATACGGCTCTTTGACATATTTTTCGCCACCTAAAATCACAATGTCGCGAGCATCATAGTTTGCGACAATGAACTCGTCGCCTTCATGCGGACGAAGGTAGAAATTATTCAGATCAAATATCACCTCGTCGCCGCCTACGGCAAAATTTCGCTTTACAAAGTGCATTTTTTCATTAAGCGGATAGCGGAAAACCACGATGTCGCCGCGTTTCGGACCCTCGCCACGGATGATATGCCCATCTCCGTCGCTATCAGGAGCTACCTGCCACTCCACAAAGGGAATATGCGGGGTCGGGATGCCGTAGCTAAATTTTTTAACGAATAAAAAATCACCCTCCAAAAGCGTAGTGCGCATCGATCCGCTGGGGATCACGAAGGCTTGCGCAACAAAAAGAATGACGAATAAAACGACGATGACCGTCCCCGTCCAACTCGATAAAAAGTGATAAATTTTGCTTAGTATTTTCATTTAGGCTCTTTGTCTTAAGCGATTTTTCGCCGATTTTATCGTATTGCTCAAAAGCATCGCAATCGTCATCGGCCCCACGCCTCCGGGTACTGGAGTAATTAGCGAGCATTTTGGTGCGACCGCATCAAAATCGACGTCGCCTCTTAGTTTGCCGTCGCCGCCGCGATTAATCCCCACATCGATCACTACCGCGCCTTGTTTTACCATATCGACGCCCACAAAATGCACCTTGCCGACCGCGGCAACCAAAATGTCGGCGTCTGCGCAAAGCTGCTTTAAATCTTTCGTCTTGCTATGAGCGATAGTGACGGTGGCGTCGGCATTTAACAGCAGACTCGCCATCGGCTTTCCGACGATATTGCTACGACCCAGCACGACGGCGTTTTTACCCGCTATCTGCACGCCGTATTCCTCAAGCAGGCGCATCACGCCAAGCGGAGTACAAGGCACAAAACCGTCCGCAAGTCCGCTAGTAAGCTTGCCTACGTTTATCGCGCTAAATCCGTCCACGTCCTTTTGCGGGCTTATTTTTTCTAAAATTTTATTCGTATCGATATGTTTTGGAAGCGGCAGCTGCACCAGGATGCCGTCGATGCTTTCGTCCTCGTTTAAATTTTCTATCAGTTCTAAAAGCGCCGCCTCGCTCACGTCGGAGCTCAAGCGGTGCGCTACGGATCGGATCCCACAGGCGGCGCAGGCTTTTTCCTTGCTCGCAACATAGGTCTTACTCGCCGCATCCTCGCCCACCAAAATCACCGCCAGTGCGGGCTTTACGCCCTTTGCGGCAAGATCCGAAGCGGCCGATTTGATCTCATCTTTTACCTTCGCGCTTATGCTTTTGCCGTCGATTAAAGTCATTTAAAGCCTTTTTGAGAAATAGGGAATGTTACCCTAAAATTTATAAAATTTAGATTTATTTCGCGGATTTTACGGGAATTTTAAAGCGATTTTTAAATGAAATTCCGCAGCTTTAGACTAATGACATCTTACGTTAAATAGAATTTTAAGATAGCAAAATTTAAAACCGGCGGAATTTAAGCTAAGCAAAATTCCGCCTATTGAGCTATGAATTTGCAGGATTTATCGGAGCTGAGATTTCATAACGGGGCTAATGCCTTGACGCTGTTGAGCCTTTCTTACGGCATCCATACAACCACCGGTAGAGCAGCTTTGAGTGGGTTGCATCATAGGCTCTTTTTGTGGCTCTTGTTTATGCGCTTGGCAGCCCGCTAGTATCGTTGCTGCAGCAACACATAATATAAAATTTTTCATTTTGGTCCTTTCTTTAAAATTTTATAAAATTTTAACTGCGATTTCTAAACGGCTTACTCGTTGCGCAGCGTTTGCAGCACGTCGATCTGCGTGGCTTTTTTGGCCGGATACCATGACGAGAGCGCCACGATAAGCACTGCGCCGATTAAAATCATCGCCAAATCGCCTAGCGAGAGCTCCATCGGCAGCTTCGAGCTTCCGTAAACGTCGGCCGGCAGATTTACGATGTCGAAGCTTCCGAGCAGCCACACGCCGAATAGGCCCAAAATGAGCCCGAATATGATGCCGCCGCCGCCGATCGTGGCTCCGAGCGCAAAAAAGGTCCTTTTAACCTCCTTTTTGCTAGCGCCCAGGCTAAGTAAAAGCGCGATCTCTTGGCGGCGATTCATCACGGTCATCAGAAGCGAACTTACGATATTTAGGCTCGCGACCAGGATTATCAGCATCAGCACGATGAAAAGCGCGCGTTTTTCAAGTGCAAGGGCGCTGAAAAAATTGCCGTTTTGCTGCCACCAGCCCACGGCGCTAGTACCGCCGGGGAGGCTTTTTTTGATGCGCTCTAGATCCTTAAACGGATCGTTTGAAAAAACATGCACGCCGTCGAATGTCCCCTCGTCGTAGCCTAAAATTTTGGCTAGATCGTTTGCGTCCGCGTAGGAATACGCCTTGTCGTAGGCGATCAGCCCCGAGCTGAAATCCGCACGCACGTCAAAGCGCTTCATCTTGGGGATCAGCGCAAAGCCGCCCGGATCGCTTTTTGTAAAGATCATCGTGATCTTGCCGCCCTCATCCAGCATAAACTCGTCCTTGATCCCGCGCCCTATCATGATGCCGTAGTCCGTTAGATTGGCGTCTTTGGCGCCTGCTGCGACGACCGAATTAATACGCTTTTCATCGTTTAAATTTACGCCGAAAATCAGCCCGCCCTCGAGCTTTTCGCCGCTTTTGGCGATGACTTGCGAGCTGATGTAGGGGCTAAAGATCAGATCGGGAAAATCCGCTCGCAGCCCCTCCACGTCGTCTTTTGAAATGCCGCCGCGAAAGTGGCTGTGGATCGTGATCGGGTAGTTCATCGTAAAGAGCTTGCGCTCAAATTCCTTATCAAAACCGTTCATTATCGCCATTGCGACGATGAGCACCGTAAGCCCCACGCCGACGCCCAAGAACGCAAGCAGCGCCGAAAGCGTAATGAAGGGCTGAGAGCGGTCGAATCTGAGATATTTGAATAATAAATACTTTACCAAAAAAGCCGTCCTTGTAAAATTTCACATAAAATTTAGCGCTAAATTATATGTGAAATTTTAAGTATTTTGGAATTTTAAAATTTCAAAAACGAGTTTTTTGCGCCTTCAAATATGAAAGCTTCAGCCTGCTTTGAAAATTTAAAATCGCGCAGAAATCTATTTATACGCAATGAAATTCGCCCCTAAGAGATACGGATACGGCAAATCAAACAGACCTCTTTATCAAAACTTCGAAATTTTAAACCCGAATTCTAAATTTTAAAATTTCAAATACCTTAGAATTTTAGAAATTTAAAATCTTTTGGAATTTTGAAATTCTTAAAATTTAAAGGCGGATTTCACTTGAAAACTCGTCCGCACCGCATTAACTTTAAATTTTAATTGCACGCCGCATCTTAACGCACTAAATTTAAATATCGCAACGCCG
>CAUUSU010000200.1:0-3782 GCA_963547835.1 uncultured Campylobacter sp. | reverse complement strand
ATATAATCACTAGAGATCGTATTTGTACCAAAAAGATATTTTGTGCCATAATTAAGGCAAGTACTAATGCCCTCGTTCTCACACCTTTTTTTATACTCTGAAAAATCTTCTCCTATTGCAAACGCCAAATTCGCTAGAAACGCCAAAACCAAAATTACTTTTTTCATTCTTTTCTCCTTTGAAATTATTTGTGAATGCAATACGCTAAACACGCAAGTAGAGCCATTATTATGAGCAAAAGAATAATCAGAATAGGAAATCCTATCTTTTTATCTAATTTCTTATCGTGCCAAGTTATTGTTGCATAGACAATAAAGCCCGCTACAGCTATAGTTAATACATTAATCCATAAATCTTTATCTAATATATTAGCCCATGCGCCGCCTACTATACCGCCCAAAATCGATAAAGAAACCTGGACAAAAGCTTCATTTTCTTTATCTTCATTTATATTTTTCGTTTCACTTTCTTTCTTATTGTTGTTCATGCCGTTTTGGGTCAAGACTTCGTTCTCATTAATCTTATCCTCAGCCATATTTTTCCTTTCAACCAAAAATTTAGCGCATTCTATCCCCCCCCCCACTTAAAAATCTATAAATTTAATTATCGGCTTTTCGTTTTTCCTTTTTGCAATGAATACTCACTGTAATGCGCCTAAATTTTTATTAAAATTTTACGCCGAACGAGCGGCTATTTCGTAGGTACCAAATCGAGCAAAATTCTACGCTAAATTTTAAAACGCACCTCTAAATTTACAAAACTTGATAGGATTCATATCAAGTTTATTTATTCTACTCTTGACAAGATTAGCACTCCATGATATAATCTGCCAAAATTTTCAAAAAGGACTGCATAATGGCAAAGAAAAAATTTAAGACCGAAGTGAATGATCTGCTAAATTTAATGATCCATTCGCTTTATTCAAACAAGGAGATTTTCCTGCGCGAGCTGATCTCAAACGCGAGCGACGCGCTGGATAAATTAAACTACTTAAGCCTTACGAACGACGATTACAAGGCGCTTTCGTATATGCCGCGTATCGATATAAAGATCGACAAAGAGGCCAAAACGCTAAGCATCGGCGACAACGGCATCGGTATGGACGAGGCCGAGCTCGAGAGCAATCTAGGCACTATCGCACGTAGCGGCACTAAGGGCTTTATGGCGAGCCTTAGCGGCGATGCGGCGAAGGACAGCAACCTCATCGGGCAGTTCGGCGTCGGGTTTTATTCGGCGTTTATGGTTGCGGATCGTATCGATGTTATCAGCCGCAAGCCGCTCTCGCAAGACGGCTATAAATGGAGCAGCGACGCGAGCAACTACATGGTCGAAAAGGCGCAAAAAGAGGACTTCGGCACGACGATAATCCTGCATATGAAAGATGAGGAGTTTTTGGACGAATATAGGCTCGAAGGCATCATCAAAAAATACTCCAACCACATCCCTTATCCGATCTTTATGGATAAAGAAGAATACGTTCCTGCGCAAAAAGAGGGTGAGCAGGGACATAGCGAGGTTAAAAACGTCCAGATCAACCGCGCGAGCGCGCTTTGGCAGCTGCCAAAAAACAGCCTAAAGCCGAGCGATTACAATGAATTTTATAAGCAGATCAGCCACGACAGCGGCGATCCGCTGTTTTACATCCATACCAAGGCCGAGGGCACGCACGAATACACGACGCTCTTTTACGTGCCGAGCAGCGAGCCTTTCGATCTATATCGCGTCGATTATCAAAGCGGCGTGAAGCTTTATGTCAAGCGCGTTTTCATCACCGACGACGCCAAAGAGCTGCTGCCTAGCTACCTGCGTTTCGTGCGTGGTATAATGGACGTCGAGGATCTGCCGCTAAACGTAAGTCGCGAAATTTTGCAAGAAAATCGAATTCTAGCCTACGTCCGCGAGCAGAGCGTCAAAAAAATTCTATCCGAGCTAGAAAAGCTTTTGCGAAGCGATCGCGAAAAATACATAAAATTTTACGAATTATTCGGCAAGGTTTTGAAAGAGGGGCTTTACGGCTTCGGCGCAAACAAAGAGGAAATTTTAAAGCTTTGTCTTTTTAAATCGAACCTGCGAGACGGACTCATCACGCTTAGCGAATATAAGGAAAAAATGGGCGCGGAGCAAAAAGAGATCTATTATATCGCGGGAAACAGCGCCGCGATGCTTAAAAGCTCGCCTCTGATCGAGAAATTTAACGCCGAAGGCACGGAGGTGCTGCTCTGCGACGATGAGATCGATACTATCGTGATGCCGGGCGTTTTTGAGTTTGACAAGACGCCGGTTAAAAACGCGACTTCGATCAAGCAGGAGGCTTCGGAGGGCGATACCGCGACGCCGCAAGCCAAAGAGATCGCCGCAAAGATCAAAGAAATTTTAGGCGAACGCGTTAAGGACGTTAAAATTTCATCGCGTCTAAGCGGCTCGCTTTCCTGCCTTGTTTTTGACGAGAACGACCCAGATTTTGCGACGCAGCAGCTGCTTAAGCAGATGGGAAACCGCAATCTGCCGCCTGTAAAGCCGATTTTGGAGATCAATGCAGATCACGAGATCATCAAAAAGCTGCAGGCCGATAAACTGATGCTGCCGCAAGTAGCCGAGATAATCTACGATCTGGCACGCCTTAGCGAGGGGCAGGAGCTGGAAAATCCGAGCGGGTTTATCAAAAACGTAAACGAGCTGATCGCAAAGGCTCTGTAGATTATCTAAATTTAGAGCTTCAATCTGCTAGCAAAATTCCGCGCGGCTGCATATATCTATGTGGCCGCGTTTTAAATTTAAAGAGAAATTTCTGCAGGCAAACTTCACGAGCTTTTTAAATTTTAAAATTTAAAAGCGGCGAAATTTCACCCTTTGATTTCGGTAAAATTCTATCCGGCGGCTCGGTTTGGCGTTTTTAAAATTTTGAGGTTTCGATCGCTTTTATTCGCGAGTCGAGGTCGGGGCGCAAGCCGAAAATATTCATAAAAGCGGGCTAACCGTTCTTTGACATCATGCCCTCGAAAAACTCCTCCGCACTGCCCACGTGCCCGTAACGCACTCTAAAATTTTAAGCGCCTCGGCGTCTGCCGTGGCCTCTTGCGAGCGTGAGAACTTCCTACTTGCCGCTGCCGAGACCTATGATGAAATTTTATCGTCGGAATATCAGCGGGAAACGAGCGCGCCGCCTATGCTTTTGGCGCAGTCGCGGTGCTTGAAGTGCGACAGCTCGTGCGGCGCGGTATGTATGAGGTCGGTAACAACCCCGACGGAGGCACCGCCTACAAGCTCATCCATACCGCAGTCGTGCCCCTGGCGGTCAAGACGGGAACCGCGCAGGTCGTGGGCATCTCACAAACTGCCAAAAAGCGAATGAAAGAGGCCGATATGGACTACTTCCACCGCTCGCACGCCTGGATGACGAGCTTCGGGCCGTATGACAAGCCGCAATACGCCGTAACCGTGCTAGTAGAACATGGCGGTGGCGGCGGAAGCGCGGCGGGCCCCGTGATAATGCAAATCTACGAAAAGCTCGCCCAGATGGGCTACATCGACGCCAACGCAACGACCATCAAAGACAGCACAAAGAAAATGAAGTAGGGCGGAATTTTAAAATTTTATGGAACTCGGAGGAGATAGAATTTTATTTCACTATTACGGGTTTGAAATTTTAAAATTTAGCGTAGTGCGGAGGTTTTTAAATTTAGAATTTTACCCGTCCTTCGCAGATTTTAAATTTTAAATGCACCATAAGAATAAGGCGGTAAAATACGCCAAAATATCTTTTTATAAAAATGGGGAAATTT
>CAUUSU010000199.1:0-3784 GCA_963547835.1 uncultured Campylobacter sp. | reverse complement strand
CCGATGATCCACTGCCCAAAATGCGGGCTGGTAAGCGAGGAAATTTCAAATCTGCCCGTAGAGCTTCCGCAGGATATTAAGATCACCGGCAAGGGCAATCCACTCGACGCGCATCCTAGCTGGAAGTTTTGCAAATGCCCTAAATGCGGCGGCAACGCGGTGCGCGAGACCGACACGCTCGATACATTTTTTGAAAGCTCGTGGTATTTCGCGCGCTACGCAAGCGACGAGCGGACGTGGCAGCAACGAGCGTTTGACGAGCAAAGCGTGAACTACTGGATGAATGTCGATCAGTATATCGGCGGCATCGAGCATGCGATTTTGCACCTTTTGTATGCGAGATTTTTCCAAAAGGCTCTTCGCGACATAGGCTATCTGCGCGATAGCGAGCCGTTTGAGCGGCTACTAACCCAGGGCATGGTGCTAAAAGACGGCGCGAAGATGAGTAAAAGCAAGGGAAATACCGTCGATCCCGACGACATCATCGAGACCTACGGCGCTGATACGGCGAGGCTTTTTATACTTTTTGCCGCGCCTCCGCAAAAGGAGCTTGAGTGGAACGACAGCGCGGTAGAGGGCGCGTATAAATTTTTAAATCGCCTATACGATCGTGCTGAAAACGCCTACGCTACGGATAAAATTCCGCAGATCAACCACGCCGCTTTAAACAAAGAGGAAAAATATGCCCGCCTCAAAGTTTACGAGGCGCTTAAGAAATCACAGCAGGTTTATGAGAGCAGTTTTGCTTTCAATACCCTAATCGCCGCGTGTATGGAGGCGCTAAATGCGCTAAATACGCAGAGCAACAAAGACGTATTTACCGAGGGATATTTCGTGATCTTAAATCTGCTAGAGCCTATAGTGCCGCACATCTGCGCCGAGCTTAGCGAGAAGCTGTTTAAGAGGCGGAATTTCGGCGAGCTGCGAGTTTGCGAAGAGGTCTTTGAGAGCGATACGATCAGGCTTGCCGTCACGATTAACGGCAAAAAACGCGCCGAGTTTGAAGCGGATGCAGGCCTAAGCGAGGGCGAAATTTTAAGCCTTGCGAAGCAGAACTGCGCCAAATGGCTAGAGGGCAAGAGCATCTTAAAAGAAATTTATGTCAAAAACAAGCTCGTAAATTTGGTGATAAAGTAGGCGAAGATGAGAAAAACTTTAACCGTTTTTTGTTTGATTTTTTTAATCGGCTGCGGCTACAAGCCCGTTTCAAGGATTGCAAAAGAGACGATGAGCGGAAGCGTATTTGTGGATGTGATGATGAGCAAGACCGATCCGCAAAACACCGTCGCTATCAAAGATGCGATCAGACAGGGTATAGTCCAGCGCCTAGGGATGAGCCTTGCAGATAAAAACTCGGCGCAGACGATCGTAGTAGCGAGCATAAAAAGCCTAAGCTTTAGCGAGCTTTCATACGATCAGTTCGGCTATGTCACTAGCTACCGCGCAAATCTCATCGTAAATTTTAGCACTAAGCTTAAAAACGGCGAGGTTTTCAGCAAGGATTGCGTGGGCGATTACGATTTTAAAGTTAGCCGCCTAGTCAAAAATAGCTACGATACGAGCTCGATCATTAGCGATAAGGACCGCTACAAGGCGATCGAAAATGCCTCCGCGCAGGCGTTTGACGAGTTTATTTCGGCGCTTGCGATTAGGGGATTCAGACTTGAGCGGGCGCAGCATTAAAGAATTTTTGCAAAATCGCCCGATTTATTACAAAAAAATCGACTATGAGCGCTTCCCGCGGGCATATGCCGCCATTAAAGATAAAATTCCGCTCAAAAATGTCATTCAGATCATCGGCACCAACGGCAAGGGCAGCACCGGGCGGTTTTTGGCTAACGCGATCGCCGCAGCGGGCTTTAGCGTCGGGCACTACACTAGCCCGCACGTTTTTAAGCTCAACGAGCGCATCTATCTAGGCGGACGCATCGCGCAAAGTCCCGTTTCTGCGTTAAATTCAAGCGCTTTAAATTTTAAAAACGAACAAAATTCCGCTTCGGCGTCAAATTTTACGGAAAAACAAAATTCCATAAAGATGCAAAATTTTGCGAACAGAGAAAATTCCGCCTCTCAAATTTCTATTTCTAATTTGCAAGATTCCGCCACTCAGAATTTGCACGGCGAGCAGAATTCTGCCCTGCAAAGCTTCGTTTCTACCACACGAAATTTTTGTAGCGAGCAGAATTTTATCGCGCGAAATTCCATAGATACGCAAAATTCTGCTTCTACACAAAATTTATGGAATTCGCAAGATCTCAAATCGCCGTCTGAGCAAAATTTAAAATTCTCATCTGAGCAAAATTTTAAATTCCCATTAGGATCAAATTTCAAACCCGCTCAAAGCTTGCTTCCCATTTCGCTAGGGCGCGATGCTACGGATGAGGAGCTTGATTTCGCGCATGAGTTTTTGCAAGAGAGCTTGCCCGCGGAGTTTAAAGATAGCCTGTCGTATTTCGAGTATCTCACTCTTGCGGCGGCAGTGCTTTTTAGAGATTGCGATTACTGCGTGATCGAGGCGGGGATGGGCGGCGAGTTTGACGCTACGTCGAGCTTTGGGCGCATGCTGTCGCTTTTTACGCCGATCGGCACCGATCATTTGGGCATGCTAGGACAAAATCTAGAGCAGATCGCCCACACCAAGCTCATTACGATGGATAAAGAGGCGATTTTAAGCGATGAGATGAGCGAGGTTCCGCTTCGTATCGCAAGGCAGATCGCAGAGCAAAAAGGAACTCATTTGAGGTTTGCGGCAGAGCTTTTAAGCAAGAGCGAGCGAGCGCAGATCGCGGAGTTTTGCGCGCACAATAATCTGCCTAAATTTCAAATTTCAAATTTAGCCCTAGCGCTTGCCGCAATGAAATTTTTAAATTTGAAATTTGAAATTTCGCAGCTGCCACCTCTAAATTTACGCGGCAGGATGGAAGTTTTGGCGCCGAATTTGCGCGTGGATGTTGGACACAACGAGCTTGCGGCGCAGCAAGTCGCCCGCGAAATTATCGAAATCTACGGGGGCAGAAAGATCGTGCTGATTTACAACGCTTTTGCCGATAAGGACGTAGCTGCGGTGCTGCGTACTTTAGCGCCCGTGGTAGAGCGCGTGGAGATCTTTAGCTACGAGGTTGCGGATCGCGAAATGGCGGCAGAGGCGATAACCCGCGAGCTTGACGCGCTTAAAATTCCGCATTCGCCGTTTCGCGGCGAGCTTAGAGCGGACGAGGAGTATTTGGTTTTCGGCTCGTTTCATTTGGTAGAAAATTTCATTTTATGGCTTGAGGCGCGCCGTGGCTAAAACTAAACTCACCCTAAGCGATCACTTCGGCACCAAGACGCTGTATTTTGGCGAGAATTTTAGATTTCAACTTAAAATTTTATCCGCGTTTTTTGTAATTTTTCTGCTCGTTCTGTTTTTTGCGATCTTTAAACTCGCGAGCGACCGATCAAATTTAAAGGAGCTAAACAAAACCCTATACGCCGAAAATCTCGCGCTTAAAGAGCAAAATATCGCGCTTGAGGGCAAAAACGAGGAGGTGCTTGCCAAGCTGGACGGACGCGAAGACGATGGAGGCGGGCTGGATAGTGATATCCAGGTAATGCTTGCGATGAATGAGATGAAAAAGGAGCGTAAAAAGGGCTCCGGCGCGCATATCGCAGCTAGCGAAAAAACGGCGAGCGCGATTCTTAGCGCTGTGCCTAACGGACTTCCGATGCAGTATCGTGGCGTCACTAGCCCTTTTGGGATGCGTACTCATCCAATCAGCGGCGTTATGAGGATGCACCACGGCAT
>CAUUSU010000198.1:0-3789 GCA_963547835.1 uncultured Campylobacter sp. | reverse complement strand
CGGTTTAAAGCGCCGTTATTGCGGTTAGTAGCCCAAAGATGATCCCCGGGAAATTTGCTGCGGCGAGCGGATAGTCCTTTTTAGGCTTTAAAAGACCGTAGCTAAGCTATATCGTGCAGTTTATCGCGGCTGCAAGCGGCTGGAGAAACGGGACTTTGTTACCGTTTAAATTTGCTGCTATGTGAGGGGTATAGGACACATACATAACGACCGATAGCACCTGCCCGCCAAGCTAAAATTTCTGAATTTCTTTCGCTCATCGGCTTTCCTTGTTTTTAAGATACGTTTCAAATTTGCGAATGAAACGGAGCGGGGTTTTAGTATATTAAAAATAAGAAACGAATTAAAAAATGGCTAGAAATAAAATTTGACTTTAAATTTATCGCAGCGACTCCTCGCCTGCTCGCGTCTGCGTAAATTTTAAAGCGGCGTTTAAGGCGCGTATTTTAAAAAATGGCGAAATTTCAAACGCCAGGTGACAGCTGAAATTTAAATTTTAAAGAGATAAAATTTTAAACGACTGAAGTCAAATTTAAGCAAAATTTTATAGGAAAATTACGGTAAAATTTTAAAAATATGAGAAGTAAATTTTATAATTTTTCGGACGTTTAAGTGCGGAGGCGAGCTGCAAGATTATGCCGAGATAGAAAAGTGGAATCAAGCAGAAAAGAATAAAAAGCTTGAAAGATGTTATAAATTTGAAAAAGAGTGGCTAAAGACGATAAAAAAGCAAGGAAGCGAGAAATAAAATGCTAAATTACAAAAATATCGGCTCTATTTATGAGCTTGACTCTTTGTTTAAAAGTAGCTCGGATATATATTTGCTTATCGGATCGCACTTTATGGATAAGATAGATATCTTTAGCAATATCACAACGGATTTTCTTATAGGCGTAAAGTGGATATTCTTCTACGCAGAGAAAGCGTCGCGATTAGAAGATATCTTTGATGGTTTTATAGAGCGGCACGATTTATTGGATATCGTTACATTGTCATACGGAATCGATGAAAAAACAGAGCTTGTAAATCTATTTTTATCCAAGATTACTCCAACAACTATGGGTGTATCAATATTAGATGAGAAAAATACCGCCGAAAACGATCTATTACGTGAAATTCTAAAAGGCGTAAATGATAAAAATAGCGATAAAATTTAAAATGAGGTGAAATATGCAGCAAAATGAAGGGTTGTATTATTTAATAGCTGGATTCATATACGATTGGTGCGATATAGAGCTGTTTTGCGATGAATTTTATAAGATGTATGATTTGGAATCGCAATATTGCGTAACCAATAAAGCGGAAGAGCAGGCATTAAAAGAATTGGATATGATGACGGGTAGATTTTCTGAGTTTGATGAAGATTTTAAAAAGGCTCCTAACGTATTTTTTAAAGAATGCGAGATAAGGCAAAAGGCAGAAGAAATTTTTCGATTATTTTCTAATATCAAAATTTCAAAAGAGGAATTTCTTAGATTTTTGAAAGAACAGAGAGGGCTAAATTTTTCGATTGGCGTTGATTTGGGCGAAGGCTATGTAATGTGCCCGAATTGTTCCAACGCAATGAAAGTAGATAAGCGCCAAAGCGTGATTACATGCGATAATAAATATTGTATCGCTAAGCTTATCAATCCTTTGGCAAAATTAACGCTTGCAAAGATCGAGAGTGCGAAATACAATAGCCAAGAAGCCGATTAAAAGGCTCAAGCGGACAAATCTTTGCTAAACCATAGAAAGGAGCACAATGCTAAGCAGAAAGGAAATTTACGAGAATTTTTTGTTAAGATTTTCGGACAACGAACGCGATATTATGAAAAATTTGGCGAGAAATATATATGAACTAAATAAAAGAGAGTTTATCATTGAGTTTGATGAAAACAATATATACAAAGTTAGATTTTATGACGACTTTGAGGGATGTTGCGATCCAGGTCTCGAAGAAGGAGAAGAGGGCTGGGATGAGCTATTTTTTGGATTTGAATTTGTAGTTTTAGAAGTTTTATCAGCGCGAGCTGCAAAATTTAAAAAAGGCGACTACATCGAAATCAACTACAAAAACTATCCCAAAATATTTGATATGAATAGAAATTTGATTTAGATATGATAGCTCAAGAAAATTATGGAGAAAAATAGATGCTTAATTTAGAAGGGCAGGAATTCCGCGTAAAGAGTATGGTGCGAGACGTCATAAAAGAATGGGATAAATACGATTTGGGCTCGAACGATAGAGCATTCAAATTAAATTAGGTAGTAAAAAACAAAAAATAGGATTTTAATATGATAAAAAATGAATTTGAATTTTTAATTGCCTCCGTGCCGGATAGAGAAAAAGTAGTAGCCGAGATTTGGCATATGGACAGAGAGGCTTTAATAGAGATCAACCATGAAACGAATAAGCTTTTGGTTACTGCTACCGAAACTCGGCATAATATCAATTTTTACGAGCTTATATGGGCGCTATACGCCGGGGGATTATGGCTAAAAGATGGGAATCAAACACCGAATTTTACGGAGCAGTTTGAGAAATTTTCAAAAAGAAACGGAAGATGCTCGGAAAATATCTTTAAATTTACAAGATATGAAAATAAAGTGAGTATAGAACATAAAGGCAATCTAATAGCGCATGTCATAAAAGATGGCGACGCCCTATCGGTAGGTTTGTTAAATTTTGGATTTGAATTAAAAGACTGCGTAGAGCTCGAAAATTTCGTATGGGCTTTGCAAAATTCTAGGAAACTGCTAGATAGCGCGGTCAGCTGAGTATCACAATTAAAAACATTATAAAGGATAATAAAATGACCGATTATTTCGTAAGAAAAGAAAGCGCGATAAAATTAAATAAGCTTTTGGGATTAGATTCGACGGGAAATGAGCAAGATTGGGAGCTAGAATTAGCAGATATCGGCAAAATTACGTCAATGTTAAATTTGCTAGAAAACAAGACATTAAATTTCCACGATAAGATTGCTCTGTCACATTTAATTGTCGCTTCGTTTGAGGAAGAGAATGAAGAGCTAGGCGCGGTAGACAAAGATAGGATTAAAATATTTGCCGACTTTCTGAACGACAACTTGCAAATAAAAAACATCATACGAGAATATTGGGTAGTTGCGTATGGGAATTTGAGTAGAAATTTAGCCTATTTGATATTTGGGGATAAATAAAGGATTAAATAATGCAGCCCAAAATTAGAAATTTATGCGTATCGCTGGAAAATAAAATTTTAAATTTACGTTTTCTTGATCCCGAGCAAGTATGCTGCTGCATAGCGACATGGTTTATTGAAAATAAAATTTTATTTCGTATGAAAGAATACGACGGTTGCGGCTTGGACGAACTTTTAAAGTTAAATTTTAAAGATTATCCGACCGAGCTATCGATTTACGGCGACGGAAAAGCGAAGGATCTCTTTGGCGTAAAGATCATCAAATCGGACAAATACCGCTTGATAAATAAAATTAAAGCGCTGAAAGATCAAAAGAGCTTAAGACTAGTCTACGAGGAATTAAACTCGATTGTATTTGACAGCTTGGTAGTTAGCGTGGATTTGGACTTGGCGTGCGAATGCCCGCAATGGTCGTCTAGCGATTATAGGATTATGCTAAACGAAGCGACGGACAAAATCGTTTTTGCCTGTATAAACTGCGAGAAGAAATTTTATCCGCATACTCTTACCGAGTGCCACATAGATTGTAATCTTACTATTCCTAAACGCGGATATTTTATCAATTAACTAGGCTCTCTTTAACTTAAGCTCACACAAAGGAGCAGTAAGTTACGATGAGAATT
>CAUUSU010000197.1:0-3794 GCA_963547835.1 uncultured Campylobacter sp. | reverse complement strand
CGCCAGAGCCTGATAGCGCCACGCAGCCCGCAGCGCCAAATCCATGTAAAATTCGTCGTTCATACAAAATCCAAAATTTAAATTCTCCCGCTCCACCGCGATTACTTAGCAAAATTACGGCAGAGCGGAGAACTCGCCTACTCCCAGCAAATCGCGCCTCGGGCGCAAACCGCTTGCCCGCCTACGCTCGCCCGTGCCGTACCGATTCGCCGACTTACATTCCAAATACATTTGCTGCTACAAGTCTCGCTTTAAGCGCCAAATTTATCAGAGTGCAAGCCGCGCGCCGTATGTGTAGGAGCAAGATTCCGCGCGGGAACAAAACTGCGAAATCTTACCACAGGTTTTAGAATTTTATCCTAAATCGTAAATTTTGTAGCGTCCTTTTCGCGCGCCAAAATTTTCGCCTATCGCGCAAACGAGCGTCTACCGATAGCGCGCACAAACGCTAATTTTGCGAAGTCAAATTTTAATAGAGCACTGGGTAAAACCGCAATCGTGCGCGAATATTAAATTTCAAAAGTTGCGGCTTGATTTCAGCTCAAATTCAGGGGGGGGTAGAATTACACGAATTTTCTTCAAAGGATCAAAATGTCTGAACAACCGACCGTTCAACCCCAATCAAACGTGCTTGGGATACTCTCCATAGTCTTTGCGATTTTAGGGATATTTTTTCTAGGGATCGTCTTTGTTCCGCTTGCGTTTTTGTGCGCGATCGCCGCGACCTATCAAGCCATCAAAAAGCAAGCCTCGCTCGTAATAGCGATACTCGCATGGATCCTTACGATCGTAGGGCTCATGACGTCGCCTGTACTGCTAGCCACGATCGGCATCTCCGCTTCGTAGCCGCAAATACCCGCGCCGCTTGGCGGAATTTTAATTATCTGATGGACGGCGCGCAAACCTCCGCCCACAGAGTTTTAAAACGTAAATTTATCGCGGAATTTCCCGCTTTGCTATGGATTTTGCCTTGCGAGTTTTGCGTGCCGTCTATGTCTCGCGACACGGAATTTTCCGCACCGCTTTGCGTAAAATTTTGCGGCGCGCCTTATTCGATTTTGATTTTCGCGTTCTCGCCGAAATTTTATTGCCAAAGCAAAACCGCCGAAATTTTATAAAAAGCTTTATCGATGAAATTTTGCAATCAAGCCGCACTTGCAAATAGTTACTAGGGGCACGATCGCGATACGGACGCCGCAAAGCTCGCAGGCGCAATATTCTGGTGCGGACGGTAAAATCTAAATTTATGGCAAAGCGTAAAATTTAAAATTCTGCTTTGCAGCAAAAGGTTTGAAATTTTACCGCGCCAAAACAGCGCGTAAATTTTAAAATTTAGCCGTTTTCGGGCGCGACGCGAAATTCCAAAGCAACGCGCAAGCGTCACGCAAAACTTATCTTTTAGCGACGCAGTGTGAAACTTCAAAAACGGTACGCGCGGCATGGGAATTAAAAATTTACGCAGCAGAAATCGCCGTAGAAATCTGCCTTTTAGCGGAGCGATTTTAAATTTCAAAGCACCGCCTAGCGGCATAAAAAAATTATCTTTCATCGGCGTAACATAAAATTTCAAAACAGGCGAGCGGCGCTGGAATTTTAAAATTTTGCGCCGAGCACCGCAAGAGATCAAAAGCAACCGACAGCGGCAAATTTTAAAAAATCCAAAATTTAACATGCTCGCGTGCCCATGCGACGCAACAAGGCGGTGCTATGGGCACGTCCGCGCGAGAGGCTCATATTTACCGAAATTTTCGCTCTGCCCGCAGCACGCGCGCTCGTATCACATGCCGATAATCGCGGGCGCAAGCTCCGCTGAAAGCTCGGCGAAATGGCGTTTTGCCGCGGCGCGCATGCGAACAATTGCAACGCAGAAATTTTCGTGCGATACGATCAAGCTCAATGCGAAAGACTTGCGCGCGGCATGTGTTTTTGAAAGCCACACCGAATATCGCGCGCTAAATTAAAAAGCGAAGCGAGGTGCCGCGAGCCGTGCATCGCTTGCAATAGGAGCGATACTTAAAGTACACAAACAAAACAAATCTAAATTAGCCTCGCCGCTTTAGCTTGAAATTTAAGTCTACGCTTCTCAAACACCACACCCCAAAGCCCTACATGCAAAATTTTAAAAATCTCCGCCGCTACCACTGCACGTAGGTTCGCGCCTTTTTGATCTCATAAAGTCGCATGCTTACCTCGCCGCCATCCGTGCGCAGCCTAAGCACGCCGCCTTCGCAGTCTAGCACCTCTCCGCTTAGCTTCTGCCCGTCCGTGCAACTTAGGCGCACCAGCTCGCCCACGGAGTTTGCGAAATGCTGCGGCTTGCTTAGCTTGCGCTCAAGCCCGGGCGAGCCGACCTCCAGCGTCCACTCGCCCTCAAGCGGCGGCTCCACGTCGAAAATCGGCGAAAGCAGCCGCGATAGTCGCTCGCAGTCGTCTAGGCCCACGCCGCCCGCTTTCGTGATACTGATGCGATAGATCGTTTTGCCGTTTTCGCTCACCGTCTCCACGTCATAAAGCTGCACGCCGCACTCGCGCGCTAAAGCCTCTAAATCAACCATTTTTGCGCAGCTCCTCCTCTATTTTGTCAAAAAGATCGTCCATTTTGTTTTGATACTCCAAGCGGTCGTCAAATTTGAAGTGAAACGCGGGGCAGCGGTACCAGCCCTCCGCCTCGGCGCAGAAGTTTTGCAAATATCTCGCCACGCGGCCGAGCTTTTCGAGCACGAATTCCTGCTCGCGCTCGTCGAAGGCATCTTTATCCAGATACACAAACGCGTCGTAGCGCCTGCGCTTGCACTCCACGTCGGTGACGCACAGTCCGCGCAAAAGCTCGTCCTCAAGGCTCGCGAGCGCTTCGGGGATGAGCTGCTTTAGCACGCTTTGCGTGCGCAGTCTTCTGAGTTCGGTCGGATTCATCTTTACCTCGCTATCTTAAATCGCCGCAGATTGCGCGGCGATGGAATTTTATTTTGCGTCTTGCGATGACGGAATTTTATTGCTTTGTCGCAGCGGAGCGTCCGTCTTGCGGCGACATATAATTTTATCTCGCGTCTTTCAGCGACGCGAAATTTTATTTCGCTTGGGCATGACGATGCGGAATTCTATTCCACTTCGGCGTTGCGAAATATCCGTCCTGCGACGACGCGGTCTGTTTAAATTTGACGCGGCTTGCGATGCGTCGGAACGTCTATTTAAATTCTAAGCGGTTTGCTGCGCACCGGTATTGCAAACGGCAGCGCGCTTTTTAGAATTTCGCTTTTAAATTTTAAAAAGGCGCAAGCCCCGCTTTGAAATTTTGATTTTAAATTTCTACTCGGCGCTCCGCGCTTAAATTTAAAACGCAGATCGCGCAAGAATTTTATGGCTCGCATACGAAAGCTCGTCGTGTAATTACGCCGCTACCGCAGAAATATTTCCGTGCCGAGGCATAGCGCTATTCTTATAACGCGCCCTGCTCGCAACGACGCGTTATATTCGCTGCGCGCTGCCCGTCTTGGCGCCGCAATAATACGGTGCGCGGCGGCACCCTCTTTGCGCTACGCTCGCTTACTGCGTCGCTATTTACGATATCCGTTGCCGTCTTTTGACAGCGCCGCAATGACACCGCACGCCGTTGCGGTCTCATTTTGCGCCGCTTGCACCGTGCCGTTCTCCGCGTCGCTATTTTGCCGCACACTGCGCCGATTTAGAATTTATCTTAAATTTTAGAAACGCTTCGATGCTGCGCGAGATCTAAATTTTGCCGCTTTAAAATTTCAACTTTGCGATTAAATTTAAAATTTAAGTCGCGCGGAAAA
>CAUUSU010000196.1:0-3817 GCA_963547835.1 uncultured Campylobacter sp. | reverse complement strand
AGCTCGCGCTCGATCTCGAAGCACTCGGGAGCTTTGATATCCTCTAAATTTATACCGCCGAACGTAGGCGCAAGCGCTTTGCAAATTTCAATTATCTTTTTAGGATCTTTTTCGTCGATCTCGATATCGAAGGCATCGACGCCGCCGAATTTTTTAAACAAAACCGCCTTGCCCTCCATTACGGGCTTTCCGGCGATCGCGCCGATATCTCCGAGGCCTAAAACCGCCGTGCCGTTAGTGATGACGGCTACGAGATTGGCTTTATTCGTGTATTTAAACGCGGCTTCGTGATCACCTTCGATCACTTTACAAGGCTCCGCGACGCCCGGCGTATATGCAAGCGCCAAATCCTCCGCCGTAGCGCACGGGGTTTTTACATTCGTTCCGATTTTGCCGCCTATGTGGTACTTCAAAGCCGCTTCAACGTTTACTTTAGCCATTTTATAATCCTTTTTTGATTAAATTTGAAATTCTCGTTTTAACTTCGTCGCTTCCTAAAATTTCACAAATTTCAAAAATCGACGGACTTACGCTTCCCCCCGTGATCGCAACGCGCAGCGGCTGGGCAAGATCCTTTAGCTTAGCGCTGTTTGCGTCCAAAAACTCCATCGTCCTTTCCTCGCACTCCTTTGCATTTAAATTTGCGCTTAGAGTATCCGCAAATTTTGCGAGTAAGCTTAGCGAACTTTCGGTTACAAATTTCTTATACGCCTTCTCGTCGT
Source organism: uncultured Campylobacter sp. (assembly GCA_963547835.1). Taxonomy (GTDB): domain Bacteria; phylum Campylobacterota; class Campylobacteria; order Campylobacterales; family Campylobacteraceae; genus Campylobacter_B. Next base: position 3,095 of record CAUUSU010000196.1, on the reverse strand, counting down.
AGCAGCTCGGGCGATTTAGAAGGATTTTAATGCCCTCGGCCATCTCCACTAGCGTCTTTGCGCGCTGCTTGTACTGCTGGGCGATGAGATGTTTTTTCGCGTGCGAGCGGATATCGACGCCGAATTCCACAAGCTGCGTGGCAAGCTCATCATCGCTCGAGTTTTTAATATAATGCGCATTTAGCCACTCAAGTTTGGTTTGATTGAAGGTGCTAGCGCTCTTGCTGATATGGTTAGGATCAAAGTATCGCTTCATCTCCTCCATGCTAAAAATTTCATCATCCCCATGGCTCCAGCCTAGGCGTACTAAGAAATTTAGCAGAGCTTGCGGCAGATAGCCCATGCGCTTATACTCCATCACGTCGGTAGCGCCGTGGCGTTTGCTCAGCTTGCTGCCGTCGGTGCCGTTAATCATCGCTACGTGATAAAATTTCGGGATTTTAAAGCCTAGCGCATTATACAGCACGATCTGCTTCGGGGTGTTGCTTAGATGATCGTCGCCGCGGATCACGTCTGTGACGCCCATCAGCGCGTCGTCGATCACGACCGTGAAGTTATACGTAGGCGTGCCGTCGGAGCGCGCGATGATGAAATCGTCCAAAATATCGGCGGCATTAAATTTTATCTCGCCCTTGATGCCGTCGTTAAATTCTATCATGCCGCTAAGCGGGGCTTTTATACGCACTACAGGCTCGATCCCAGCAGGCGGCGTGCCGGTAAAGTCGCGATAGCGGTTATCGTAGCGCGGGCGCTCTTTGCGAGCTTCCTGCTGCGCTCGCAGCTCGTCAAGCTCGTCCTTGCTCATATAGCACTTGTACGCCTTACCCTCATCTAGCAGCTTTTGGACATATTGTTTGTAAAGATCGAAGCGCGAGCTTTGATACACGATCTGCCCGTCATAGTCCAGATTGCACCACTTAAAGGCTTCCTCGATCGCCTTAGCAGCCTCCTGCGAATTGCGCTTCAGATCGGTATCCTCGATACGCAGCAGAAATTTGCCGCCGTTTGCTCTAGCGTAAAGATAACTAAAAAGCGCCGTTCTAAGTCCGCCGATATGTAAATATCCCGTAGGACTCGGCGCAAAACGAGTTACTATCATAAAATTCCTTTGCAAAAATTACCATTTAATGTTATAATCGCGATCTTGTAATTATAAAGCAAAAAGACTAAATAAAGGTTAAAAATGATAAAGAAACTGCTTTTTTCCGCAATGATCTGTGCTGTTTGTGCAAATGCCGAAGTAGTAAACGGAGTCATCGCCGTGGTAGATAATGAGCCGATCACAGGCTACGAACTAGCCAAAGTTCAAAAACTAACGGGCGCTTCGCCGCAAGCCGCGATGGAAATTTTAATCGGGCAAAAGCTGCAACAATCCGAGATTAAACGTCGCGGTATCGCGGTAAATGACGCGGAGATCGACGCGAGGCTCAAAGCGATCGCCGATCAAAATAAGCTTAGCTTAGACCAGCTCAAAACTGCTGTGCAAAAGCAAGGTATAAACTACGATGACTTTAAAGCAAATATCCGCCGCACACTGCTTGAAGAAAAGCTCTACGGCTCGATATTCGCAGACATACAGCACCGCACGACCCCCGAAAATGTCAAAAAATTCTACAGCCAAAATAGTTCATTATTTACAACCTTCGATAGCATCACGCTAACCCGCTACATCGCAAAATCGCAAGCTCCGCTCGATAAGATCCGCACAAATCCGAAGCTCCGCCCAAGCGACGTGTATGTGATGAAGGGAACCCTCAAGGCCAATCAAATGGATGAGGGGCTCAAATACATCGTCACGAACGTCGAGCAGGGCAAATTTTCGCCGATAATCCCTACGCGCAACGGCTACGAGATGTTTTACGTAAACGACAAAAAGGGGCTTCGCACGCTTGATTTTGACAGCGTGCAAGAAAAGGCGATCGAAGGCTACGTGACCTCCGAGCGCAAAAAGGCGATTACCGAGTTCAACGACAGGCTCCGCTCAAACGCCAATATCCGCATTATCGAGCGTCCGCAGGCAAAAGCGCAAGGCACAAAAACCGCTCCAAAAGTCAAAGTGCAAAAAAGGCAGTAAATTTTAAAATCCGCCGCCGTACATTAAATTTGATAAAATTTAAAATATTTGCGTTATAATAATCAACGATTTTACCGAACTTAAAAGCGATCCTAGAAACGGCGGCATAAGCGCTGCGGAATTCGGCGCGAGCAAATTTCGCTTCCACATCGATACGGCCTTAAACTCGTCGCCATTTGGAGCGACGAATATGACGGCGAGGAGCTAAATTTTAAAATTTATATAAATCTGCTTGGAACAAATTTACTTTTGATGCATTGCTTAAAGCCTCATCTACCGAGCCTCATACGCGATTTGCAGTGCCCAAACCTTATCTTGCAAATCCTTGCGTTGCCTATCTCCACTCATTTAATAGTATCTCCTAAAAAGATTTTATGCATATAAAATAGGGGTACTATCGATAAAATTTAGAAATTCCATACTCTAATTTTCGCAGTAAAATTATGCTTCCTAAAATTTCATCGCAGCATGGTGCCGGCAGAAGGCTGCTCGCGCTATCTACCGCTTAGATACTCCTGTAGCGTTTTAACTTCAAGCGCGGAGTCGTCCTTTATAGAGCAGATCGAGCGCGTAGCGGCGATCGCCGCCTTCATCGTCGTAAAATACGGCAGTCTAAAGCGCAGTACGCTCTGGCGGATCTTTGCAGCGTCGGTGGAGTTTGATTTGCTGTCGCTGGTGTTGATGACGAGCGAAATTTCGCCGTTTTTGAGCTTGTCCTCGATATTTGGGCGACCCTCGCTGATTTTATAGACAAATTCGCACTCCACGCCGTTTTCGCCCAGTAGCTTGTGAGTGCCGCTCGTAGCAGCGATACTAAAGCCTGCGTCCGTAAACGCGCGCGCAAGCTCTACGGCTCGCAGCTTGTCATGATCGGCAAGCGACAAAAACACCTTGCCGCCGCTTGGAAGCGCGTTGCTCGCGCCGATTTGAGATTTAGCAAAGCTTTTGGCGAAATTTTCGCCGATACCCATCACCTCGCCGGTGCTTTTCATCTCAGGCCCCAGGATCAGATCCGCGCCTG
>CAUUSU010000195.1:0-3835 GCA_963547835.1 uncultured Campylobacter sp. | reverse complement strand
AGCTTGAGCGTTTTTGAGGTAAGCGGACGAAATAAACTTGCTTGTGCGCGGACTATGTTAAATTTAATAAATTTAGCTGCAAGGCGCGACGGAATTTACGCTGTTTGCGGCTTGCAAGAGGGATAAATTTAAGGGCGCGATCTTTATGGATAAATTTTATGCGCGACCGATTGGGCGCGCGGTTTTCTATGAAAGTTTAAATTTCTTATGCTCAAAGTGGTATTTTTTCTCCGAAATCGCGTTAAATTTAAGGCTATCTATCCTGGAAAAGTTAACGGCGTATTCCTTCAAGCAAGCGAGGATAAAAGAGAAGCGGTAATTGCCATTTTCGTAAAATATCTCGCTCGTTATTATTTCGCCTGCTGCCGCGCCGCATCTTTGATCCGAGCTCATAACGCATTTTAGTTCATAATATCCATTTTGCAAATCTCCGATGTAAAATTTCAAATGCAACTTTTCATTAATTTGCTTTTTGGGTAGCAATAGCGCATCGTTGAAATTTATGCCCGCAAAAATTCTTTCTAGCGTATGCATATTTTTATGCAGCCCTGCTAAATACGCCTCGTATCGCCGCTCTCTTGAGGCATATTCGCTATCTTTTATATTGCCCTTGATCCAATCTAAGTCAAAATATAGCACTTCAATCTCTTCGGTTTTAAATTTATCGCTGCCTGTTCGCTACAGCCCCAAGAAATTCTCATCGTTTTTGATCTTTTCGATGATGTCGAGCGTGGCGTAAAACTCGTCGTAGAAATATGGCATCTCGAGCTTGAAAAATTTAAAGCTTAGCCCCTCCAGAACCTTGAGCGAGTGTTTGTTTTTAAGTAAAAATATGAAAAACACCCCGTCTTTTTCCAGCGCGTTGAGGTAGTTTATTTCGCTTATATTGGCGCGCAGGATCTCGGCGTCAAGGATGACGACGTCGGCTACGTAGATGAAGTCGTTTAGATGTCTCTTCGCGCTCTCCCAGTTGGAGTTTGGCATCACGTCGCAACCAAGCCCGCCCAAAAAATCTCGCAGCTCCTCGAAGATCGCGCGGTTTTTGTGCGTGATTATGACGTTGTAGTCGTATTTTTTGGCGCTAAAGCTCTGCTGCGCGAAGCAGCTAAGCACGGCATCCATTTTGATAAAGGTTCCGCGCCCGTCGGCTCCAATACTTGGATGTGAACCGAGTGCACGCAAATGGGTCTGCGCCGAAGTAAGATACTCATCATCCGTGCTAGCGGCGCTTTCTAGTGCACTTTTAAGCGCATAGGTGCGCGGATCCTTTAGCTCACGATCGATACCTACTCGCACGTCGAGCTTGATAGAGCTCATATTTGCTCTAAGTTCCTTGCTACTAAATTCCACGCTTACGCGGATTGGCTCAGCGATATTTTGTAGGAAAAACTCGCACGCATCAAATACCGCGCTAGTGAGATTTAGCACCTCGCCGCCGTAGATACGCGGCAGCTGCGGCGGGAAACTAAGATAGAGCGTGCTGTCGTATTTCGTGCACTCCTCAAATAAAATTTCGCTTTGAAATTTTAAAATTTTTAAAATATCGATCTGCGCGATATCCTCGCGTCTAGGCACGACGGAATCGCTTTCTTTGGCTTTAGGCGCAGCGGAGAAAATTTTGCCGCTTACGGCGGGCTTTTTAGCAAAAAGTTTTCTTGCCGCAAAACCTGCCGTCGCAGCCAATATTGCTAGCGCGCCTAAAACCACGGCTTTCATAGCACAAGCATCCCATCGCCATAGGAGTAGAAGCGGTATCTTTGCTCCACTGCGATGCGGTAGAGCTCAAGCGTGCGCTCAAGGCCGATGAAGCTCGCCACGAGCATTATCAGCGTGGATTTGGGTAGGTGAAAGTTCGTAAGCAAAAAATTCTGTCTTATCGGCGGATTGCCCGGGTGTAAAAACAGCTCGCAGATCCCGCTGCTTTGCCCGTTGCGCGCAAAATTTTCGATCGTTCGCGTAACGGTCGTACCTACGCCTAAAATTTTTCGCTCGCTTTTTAAAATTTGCGCGGTCTGCGGCGGGATGGAGTAGAGCTCGCCGTGCATCTTGTGATCGCGCAGATCCGCTACTTCCACGGGCTTGAAGGTGCCTGCGCCCACGTGTAGCGTGATAAAATAAATTTCGTGGTTTTTGCGCAGATCGTTTAGCATCGCATCGTTAAAATGAAGGCTCGCGGTGGGTGCAGCTACGGCGCCTTGCTCGCGCGCGAAGATGCTTTGATACCAGCTCTCGTCCTGCTTGGTATCGGCGCGCTTGATATACGGCGGCAACGGCACGTGGCCGATACGTTCGCAAATTTCAAAAACATCATGGGTGTTTAAAGCTTTACCGCCGTGCTCAAACTTCACGATGCGAAGCCCGCCTTCCATCAGCTCGCAAACGCGTGCTTCAAGGTCTCTTTGAAATTTTAATTCGCTGCCTACTTTGACGCTACCGCGAATATAGGCGCTAAATTTATTGCCCTCAAGTGGCGAGTTTAGCAGAAGCTCGATCTTGCCGCCGCTGTTTTTATGACCGAATAGGCGCGCCTTAATCACCCGCGTGTCGTTAAAAATAATATCGCAGGGCGGTAGGACGTCCGCCAGATCGCCGAAGTGCGCGTGAGTGATCTGCTCTTTCGCGCGGTCATAGATCAGCAGGCGCGCGCTTTGTTTGGGCATCACGGGCGCGCTTGCGATGAGCTCGCTAGGAAGCTCGTAATCGTAGCTGCCAACTAAATTTAGATCCGCCATCTTACGCCTGCGCTACGTCCGTGGAATTTTCGCTTTTGTCATCTTCCTGCTTATACGGATTTATCATTTTGGCGATAAAGATCGAAAGCAGATAAAGCGCAATTAGCGGAGTTGCGAGCATAAACTGACTAAGCACGTCCGGCGGCGTCATCACCGCCGCAAAGATGAAAATAATGACGATTGCGTAGCGGAAAAAATCGCTCAAGCTTTTGTTCGTCACAAGCCCGATTTTAGCGAGAAAAAAGGTCACCACCGGAAGCTCGAAGCTGATACCGAATGCGACGACGAGCTTAGCGAAAAAGCCTACATATTCGCCGATTGTAGGCATCGCAGTAAATTGCTTGGCGCCAAAATTTACCAAGAAATTAAATGCGACGGGGATTACGAAAAAATAGCAAAACGCTGCGCCTAAAAAGAACATAATGCTCGCGCCGCTAACGAAGGGGATGACGTATTTTTTCTCGTTGTCGTAAAGCCCGGGCGCTATGAAAAGCCACGCCTGCCAGAAAATTATCGGCATCGCTAGAAGCAGCGAGGTGAAAAACGATACCTTCATCGCAGTAAAAAAGGTCTCGCCAAGCTGGGTAAAGATGATCTCACTGCCCTTAGGAAGCACGCGCACTAGCGGGCGGGTCATAAAGCCTAAAATATCCTCCCAAAAGCCGAAACACGCGATGAAAAGGACGATGACGGACAAAACGCAGATAACTAGGCGCTTGCGAAGCTCGGCTAGATGGGGTTTTAGCTCTTCAAACATTAAATTTCTCTCTCATTATGATTTTTGCGTATCGTTATTTTGTGCGGAATTTTGCATAGAATTTTGCGCATCGCCGTTTAAATTTGCGTTCATATTTTGCGCGGCGCTTTTCGCTTCACTGCTTGCATTCGTATTTTGTGCGGAATTTCCCGCGTCGCAGCCCGCGCTCGGCATAGAATTTTTGCTTTCGTTTTCGACGCTAGAATTTTTGCTTTTGTCTCCGGCTACGGAATTCATTGCGCTGTCGGTGGAGCCTTGCGTAGAGTTTGCGGTACCAGCGGAGCCTTGCGCGGAATTTTCGCCGCTCGAATTTGCTTTTAAATTTGCCGTCTCGCTCTGTTTTTGT
>CAUUSU010000194.1:0-3842 GCA_963547835.1 uncultured Campylobacter sp. | reverse complement strand
AGTTTTTGATGCAGCTTGACAGCGAGCTTCCAAGCTGCGAGCAAGGCGGCGAGGTGATGTTCGGCAGCGGCGGGATTTTGTACGTGTTTTGGTGCGAGAGGACGCGGGTGAGCGCGTTTTTTATGCAGTGCACGTGAGTAAAATTTAGGAAAAACGCACAAATGGACGGACGGATGATCACGGCGAAAATAAAAAGAAGGGGCAATATCTGGTATTTTGACGATTATTTTAAGTCGCTTCGCAAGAATGAAAACGAAATAGCAAAGCCCATCAGGCAGTTTGTATTGGATCCGAAAAGGTATCTGTTCAGTACGAAAGAGACCCTTCACGACGCCGTTTTGACTGAATTTAAATTCGCTATTTTAAAAAACGAAGATAGACTAGCAATGAAATTTTTATCGCCATATGGGGATAGAAATTTTAAATTTATTTTCAAAAACGTCCTAGCCGTCCGCTTCAAAACGGACGACAAGAGCTTTAAAAATAACGATCTGATAGTTCATCAATTTTCGCTAAAGCGGGAAGGCGTTTGCGAGTATGATTTTATCTTTGCGAGCGGACAGAGGATAACCGTAAAATTTAAGCGGCTTGAGATCATTGAGGAATTCTTGTAAGCACGCCGCGTTGCAGGCGGAGGGATTTTATACATATTTTGGTGCGAATGGACGCGAGCGGCGCGTTTTTATGCGGTGCGTGAGCTAAAATTTTGCAAAATTCTAAACGAAAATCGTAAAATTTTAAGCAAAATTTATTCTAAGATAATAAAGCGGCAAAATTTGCCGAGCATTTCGGCGCGTAAAATTTAAGCTTATTCGGCGAGAATATGAATAGAAATTTACGCAGACACGCAGAGCTTAAGCGTAAATCCCATCCACCAGCGTCTCTACGAACTCATCCGAGTTAAATTCCGCCAAATCCTCCATCCGCTCGCCCACGCCGACGAAAAGTATCGGCAGCCGCAGTTCGCGCGCTATGGCGAAAAGTGCGCCGCCTTTGGGCGTGCCGTCGAGCTTCGTGATGATGATGCCGTCGAGCTTTACGATCTCGTTGAATGCTCTGGCTTGCGCGACGCTGTGATTGCCCTGAGTGGCGTCAAGCACGATGATCTTGCGGTGCGGTGCGCCGCTTTTTGCGCGGTCACATATTCGCACGATCTTCTCTAACTCCGCGGCTAAATTTTTCTGGTTTTGCAGGCGTCCGGCGGTGTCGATCAGGACGCGATCGATGTTTTTTGCGCTTGCCGAGCTTACGGTGTCAAACGCCACGGCTGCGGGATCGTGCCCTTGCGCGGTAGCTACGATCGGTAGATTTAGAATTTGCGCCCATTTGCGCAGCTGCTCGACTGCGCCCGCGCGAAAGGTGTCGCATGCGCCTAAAATCACGCTCTGACCGCTATTTTTATATAAATTTGCAAGCTTTGCGGTCGTCGTGGTCTTGCCCGCGCCGTTTACGCCGATGATGAGCTCTACGAAGGGCTTCTCATCTGCAGCTTTAGCGATCTCGTAATCGAAATAGTTCTTCAAAATGCCCTTGAGATCATCTTTAGCGACTAGCTTTTTTGCGGGCAGTTTTTCTAAAATCTCTTCTACAAGCTCGTAGCCTACGTCGGCTTCAAGCAGCATCTCTTCTAGGATTTCTTTTGAAATTTTATCTTCGCTTTTCGCGCCTCGCATCGCGTCTATGGTCTTGCTAAGCCCTTTTTTAAAAAATTCGAACATCAAAAAATTTTCTCCAATTCGGTCATTAAAATTTCTTCCGGTATCAGCCCGAAATATTGCGCGCTAAACTCGCCCTTTTCGTCGTAGATCGCCATATACGGCACTTCGTTTATGCCGCCTAGGGTTTTTGTGAAAAAGTCGTTCGCCTCGCCGTAAGCGATCGCGTAGTTTACCTCGTGCGCGCTTGCGTAGGTTTTTACATCGTCTAGGCTCGCGTCGCCGATCATCACGCCGATGATCTCGAGCTTGCCTGAGTAGGCTTGTTTGGCGGCATTTAGAGCGCTTACTTGCACGGCGCAGGCGTCGCACCACGGCGTAAAAAACGCAAATAACGTCACGGTGGAGTTATTATCGATACTAAAGCCCTGCTTCGTTTTTTGCATATTTAAAATTTTGCCGTTACTTAGCTGAAGAGAAAAAGGAGCGGTGTAATCGACCTCGATCACGGCTTCTGGCTGCGTAGTATTGGCTTCAAGCGGGGTTTCGCTTGATTTTTTATCCTCATCATCGCCGCAACCCGCAAGAAACAAAACAGCCGTAAAAAGCGCTAGAAAAAAACGAAATTTCATAATAAACCTTAAAATTTAATCGCAAGATTATACAAAAACTAGCTAAAATAAGCGTTAAAATTTTATAAAAGGCTTAAGCTATGCAAAAGAATGAATTTAGAGCAATTTGCAAATCGCGTCTGAAATCTCACGCCGCGTGCGCTGCCAGATGCGAGCATTACGCACTTTTATGGCGGCTTGAGCAGCTGATAAAATTTTTAGAAGCGCGTAAAATTTTGATATTTTTGCCGATGAGCTACGAGCCGAACGTTTTGATTTTAAGAAAAAAGCTATCAAAAAGCTACGAATTTTACGTCCCGTTTATGGTGGATATTAGCTTAAAAATGGTAAGATTGCGCCAGCCTTTTAAAATTTCGCGCTTTGGGCTGCGGCAGACGCTTCCGCAAAACGGGTATTTTAAGAAGGTCGATCTAGCCGTGGTTCCAGCTATCGGAGTGGATGGCGCAATGGCTAGAATAGGACATGGGAAAGGATTTTACGATATGTTTTTTTCAGGTCTTAAGTTTAAGCCCGCAATCGCGTTCGTGAGTATAAAAGACTGCTTTTGTAGCGAAATTTTATCGCTTGATCACGACGTAAAGGGTGATTTTTACATAACTCCGAGCCAAAATTACCTAAAAAGAGGAAAGTATGATAGAGATTTTAATCGCCTTGTGCGCTCTTGCGGTGGGCGCTGGCATAGGATACTTAGTAGCTAGAAAGATCAATAACGCCAATTACGATTTCTTCGTCGAACAAGCCAAAGCTAAAGCTAAAGCGATAGAATTTGAAGCTGAGGGCATCTTGCGAAATTCTAAAATTTCGGTGCAGGAAGCCGAGTTTGAAGCGAAGAAAAAATACGAAGATAAAGCAAGCAAACTGCAGAAGGAATTTAACGTTAAATTTGACGAGCTCGGCAAAAAGGAGCACGCGCTTCTAACCGAGCAAGAGATTTTAAAAGACAGCAAAAAAGAGCTCGAAAGCGCCAAAAAAGAGGCGAAATTCCTCTACGAAGAGGGCTCAAATTTAAAGAAAAGCTATGAAGAGAAGCTAGCTGAAGCGCTTAAAGTTTTGGAGCGCGTGGCGGGCTTTACGCAGGACGAGGCGCGCGCGCAGGTGCTTAAGAAAGTCGAGGAGCAAAGCCGCACCGACATCGCTCACATCGTGCGAAAATATGAAGAGGAAGCCAAAAAAGAGGCGCGAAAAAAAGCGAATTATATTTTGGCGCAGGCTACATCGCGCTTCGCGGGCGAGTTTGCGGCAGAGCGACTTATCAACGTTGTAAATATCAAAAACGACGAGCTTAAAGGCCGTATCATCGGCAAGGAGGGGCGCAATATAAAGGCGCTTGAGATGACTCTTGGCGTGGACGTCATCATCGACGATACCCCGAATGCGATCATCGTAAGCTCACATAATCTCTACCGCCGCGCCATCGCCGTTCGCGTTATCGAGACGCTTATCGAGGACGGCAGAATTCAGCCTGCGCGCATCGAGGATATCTACAAAAAAGTGAGCGATGAATTTGAAGCTAGCATCGCCGAAGAGGGCGAAAATATCGTAATGGATCTAGGCC
>CAUUSU010000193.1:0-3846 GCA_963547835.1 uncultured Campylobacter sp. | reverse complement strand
TAGAAACCTTAGCAAAGAGCGGCGCGATCGATCTTATCGTCGTAGATAGCGTCGCTGCGCTCACGCCGAAAAACGAGATCGAGGGTGACATGGGCGATCAGCACGTGGGGCTTCAGGCGCGACTTATGAGCCAGGCGCTGCGTAAGCTCGCCGGCGTCGTGCACAAGATGAATACGACTGTGATCTTTATTAATCAAATCCGTATGAAGATCGGCGCGATGGGCTACGGCACGCCAGAGACCACTACGGGCGGCAATGCGCTTAAATTTTACGCTTCGGTGCGCATCGACATACGCAAAATCGCTACTTTGAAACAAAACGAAGAGAGCATCGGCAACCGCGCCAAGGTCAAAGTCGTGAAAAACAAGGTGGCGCCGCCGTTTAAGATCGCGGAATTTGACATAATGTTCGGCAAGGGTATCAGCAAGGTGGGCGAGTTGATCGATTACGGCGTCAAGCTCGACATCGTAGATAAAAGCGGTGCGTGGTTCAGCTACGGCGATACTAAGCTAGGTCAAGGTCGCGAAAACGCTAAAATTTATCTAGAGAATAACCCTGCTGTCGCCGAAGAGATCACTGCAAAGATCCGCGAGCAAATGGGTAGCGTAAATTTCAGCACAGACGCGGACGATGAAGAAAATTTACAAAGTGGAGATGAATGATGATTTATATCGAAGATGTTTATGCGATAGAGGTGTTAGATAGTCGCGGCAACCCGACCGTGAAGGCGACCGTGGCTCTAAGCGACGGCACCGTAGCAAGCGCGATAGTGCCAAGCGGCGCAAGCACGGGCAAACGCGAGGCGCTGGAGCTTCGCGATAAGGATGAAAGATACTGCGGCAAGGGCGTGCTAAAAGCGGTGGAAAACGTAAATTCTCAGATCGCCGAAGCCGTGATCGGGCTTGATGCATTTGATCAAAAGGCGCTTGATGATGAGATGCGCGAGCTTGACGGCACCGATAATTACTCAAATTTAGGCGCGAACGCCGTGCTTGGCGTATCTATGGCGGTAGCGCGCGCGGCGGCAAAGAGCCTTGACGTGCCTTTGTACCGCTACCTAGGCGGTGCGAACGCTAGCGTACTGCCCGTGCCGATGTTTAATATCATCAACGGCGGCGCGCACGCGAACAACAGCGTGGATTTTCAAGAATTTATGATTATGCCGTTTGGATTTGATAAATTTAGCGATGCTTTGCGAGCGGCGAGCGAAATTTACCACACGCTAAAAGGCCTTCTAAACGCGGCCGGCCATAGCACGGCAGTGGGCGACGAGGGCGGATTTGCGCCGAATTTAAACGATAACGAAGAGCCGATCAAGCTCATCATGCAAGCTATCGAAAAAGCAGGCTACAAAGCAGGCGAGCAGATCAAATTAGCCCTTGACGTCGCAGCTAGCGAGCTGTACGAAAACGGCAAATATAAACTAGAAGGCAAGGAATTTAGTAGCGAAGAGCTGATAGAGCGATATGCGCAGCTTTGCGAGAAGTATCCGATATTTTCGATCGAAGACGGCCTAAGCGAAGACGACTGGGCAGGCTGGGCGAAGCTAACGAGCAAACTAGGCTCTAAAGTGCAGCTTGTGGGCGACGATCTATTTGTAACGAATGAGAAAATTTTACGCGAAGGCATCGCCAAAGGCGTAGGCAACGCGATTTTAATAAAGCCAAATCAAATCGGCACGGTTAGCCAAACTATGCAGACGATCCGCCTAGCTCAGCGCAAAGGCTACCGCTGCGTGATGAGCCACAGAAGCGGCGAGAGCGAGGATAGCTTTATCGCGGACTTCGCCGTCGCGATGAATACGGGCCAAATCAAAACGGGCGCAACCTCAAGAAGCGAACGCAACGCCAAATATAACCGCCTGCTTGAGATCGAGCGCGAGACAGATGAGTTTTTAGGAAGCCGAATTTAAAATGTTTTTTAAAAAAAAGTCCAAGCGGGGCTTAAAAGGTAGCGCGCAGCGCACCTATACGGACGGAGCGGATTATACGGACACGCAAGGCGGATATTCAGACGCAGACTTTGACGAGGACGATTTTTTTGACGATGAAGAATTTTATAGCGATGAAAATTTTGGCGGAGGCTTTAGCGAGGTAGGGGCTGGCTTCCGGAAAAATCGCAACGGAACCTCACACAGCGTAGACGAAGCAGGTTCTGCCTCTGAAGCCACAAGCAGCAGCTCTAATTTAAGTGGCAAAAGCTCCGCTGCAAGCGGAAACTACGAAGGCAATATGCAAGCAGACGCGGGCTTTTACAGCGCGGAATTTATTGGGAGCAGCGATTTAAAGAATGCAGAGTTATACGCTAAAGAAAACTGCTTCCCAAACGACGCGGATTTTGCGGCTCAGAGCGTAGAGCGCGGCTCTCAAGGCACGAGCTTTGCGGCGCAAGACATAAATCCTGCCACGCAAGGATTTTCTTTTGCGCCGCAAAACGCAGATCCTGCCGCTAAAAAAGCTTTAAAAAAGCGTAAAAATTTAAAAGAACGGCTGAATTTTATCAATCCGTTTTCACCGCTTAAGCAGATTTTTGCAGCTATTGCGCTGATCGTCTGCGTTGTTTTTGCAGGCATCTTCGTGGGTGATGTGCTATTTGGCAAGCGATCGTTTGAAGTGCTGCGCCAGCTGCAAAAAGAAAAGGCGTTTTTATTCACCGACGTCGAGCGGCTAAAAGAGGAAAACGCTGAGCTGCAAAAGCTTTATTTAGAGCGTCGCTCGCTCGATCCGGACCTTAAAAAATGAGAAAAATTTCTTTGCTAATTTTAGGTCTTTGCGCTTTTTTAAACGCAGAGAATTTAAATGGCGCAAATTCAAACGCTACGAAACCTAGCATCGTCGCGATAAAAGAGCAAAATTCTACCGATTTGGCGATTAAAGAGCCAAAAACAGGTGCGCAAAGCCCAAACGCTAAAAAGCAAGCTGTAATGAGACCTGAAACATCTAAAAGCCCTACCGCAGCAATGCAAAAAAGCGCCGCAGAAGCAAATTCCAGCGTCAAAGTAAGCGTCGCTAAAAAAGCCATGAGCGCACAGCTCTCGCAGACCGAAAAAAAAGCTCCTGCGCCCAAAGCGGGCATCGGTGCTTCTTCGCAGGTCATTAAAACAGAGCTGAACTCTTCTGCGCAGCATTCAGTTGCGATGCTTCCGCCTCCTGATGAGTTACCGATCGTGCCGGAAGTAAGCGAGCCAAATTCTACGGTAGCGCAAAATTTTAGGGCGGCACATAATTCTACAGCGCAAAATTCTACGGTGCAAAACTCCACTATGCAACAAAACGCGCAATCTGCTCCGCAAAATTCCAATCCGGCGCAAAGCTCCGCCGCCACGCCGCAAAATACTCCCGCGCCTAAAAATTTTACGCAGCAAACCTTTGCGCTTCCCTCCGACGCCCTTACGATCGAAAGCTTAATTGTGCGATATAGGGACGACGACGGGGTCCTGCACGAAAAGATCGTTGATGTCAATCGCTCGATTGATTGGCACGATGACTTCGTGCTAAGCGCTAGCGCCAAACCCGCGCTACATAGGGCACTGGACGTCTCGGTTACTTCGACTGATCCAAATTTACAAAAGCAGGCCTCGCAAAGTGGCATCACGCCTAGCTTCGCGCCGCGCCTGGAGCTACCGCTAGAGACGCTTAAATTTGACGACGGATTAAAATTTGTCATCCGCAAAGACAGCGTGCAGCTCATCACCGTAGACGATTTCAAAAGCTCTGACGCAAATGCTTCTGGCGCGCTTGAAGCGGAGTTTTGGCGGCAAGAGATCCCGCTTAGCGGCGCGAGCTTTGCTGTAAATATCGGCGGCTTTAGCGACATCAACGTCACCAAAGAGGACGGCTACTACCG
>CAUUSU010000192.1:0-3847 GCA_963547835.1 uncultured Campylobacter sp. | reverse complement strand
GAGTTTTATATCACGACTAGCTCGGCTGGATACCGCGCGCGCAACGTCATCGTCGCAATTGGCAGGATGGGCAAGCCCAATAAGCCCGCTTATAAAATTCCGCCTTCGATCACGCAACGGGTAAATTTCAATCTTGATAAATGCACAATTAATGAAAAAATTCTAGTCGTTGGAGGCGGTAACTCAGCTGCGGAATACGCTATAGCACTATGTAAAACCAATGTCGTGACGCTTTGCTATCGCAAGGCTAAATTTACCCGCCTAAACGAGACGAATGAAAGCGACGTAATGCGCGAGACCAAATACGGCAACATCATCTTGCGCTTAGGTATCGATATAGAGGCTCTTGAGAATGAAAACGGCAAGGTGCTGGTAAAATTTGATGATGGCACCGAGCTCGTGTTTGACCGCGTGATATACGCGATCGGCGGCACGAGCCCGATCGATTTTCTTAAAAAATGCGGCATCGCTTACGACGAAAACGGCGTGCCGATCGTGGATGAAAATCTCCAGACCGCCACTAGCGGGCTTTACGTCGGCGGAGATCTCATCAGCAGAAGCGGCGGATCGATCGTGGTGGCGATAAATCACGCCCATACCATCATCAAAAATATCCGCAGATGAGGCTTTATCAGCCAAAAAAGGGTTATCGCTACACGAGCGATACGATTTTTTTGTGGAATTTTATAAGAAGCTCAGGTGTGCGTAAAGCTGACGCAGCATCGCAAAATGGCTCTTGGGCGCTGAGCTGTGGCGCGGAATTTAAAGACGCGACAGATGGAGGCTTTAATGCGGAATTTTATGCTGCGGATTACGCAGGCGGCGAAGCGGAATTTTGCGCCGAGGATTGCGCTTTTAGCAAAGAAGAGTCGTATGCCGCTAACCATAGCGTGGGGAATGATCGCGATTTTGGAAGTAAGGGCGGCGCTGAACTTAAGGCGGAATTTAAAAAGGAATTTCAAGAGGCATTTTGGGCGAAATTTCAAAGCGAGCGCTGCAAAAATTCCGATTTTCAAAACGACGAAGCCCAGCATGCTTTAAAGCCTGATATCGCAAGCGGTGAAAATTTTAAATTTTGTGACGAGCAAATCGCGCAGTCTTTAGAATCTCAAAAGACGCACGATAAAGATTTCGCGAGCAAATTTAAAGACGCCAAAGCGCGCAAGGATTTTACTGCGGAGTGCTTGCGTGACGACTGGTTTGCAGTTTGCGATGAGCGTAGCCTAAAAGGCGCGTTAAATCCGCGAGCGATATACGGCGACGTGCTGGATGTGGGCGCAGGATGTGGAATTTTAGGGCTTTTGCTAAAACGCGATTTTAAAAGCATCAATCTAAGCTTGCTAGAAATTCAAGAGCGAAATTTAGAAATCTTAAGGCTAAATTCTTTGCAAAACGATCTGCCTGCCGAGATTTTGCACGCGGATTTCGCGGAATTTAAAAGCGAAAAACGCTTCGATTTTATCGTCTCAAATCCGCCCTTTTATCGAGAGCGCATTTCGCTTAGCAAAGAGCCTCATATGGCGCTTAGTAAGAGCGCAGCAAGCCTTAGCCTACGGGATTTCGTGCGATCTGCGAATGCTCATCTTAAGCCAAGTGGCACACTTATTTTTTGCTACGAGGCGGGCAAGCTAGCTAAAATTTGCGAGCTTTTAGGCGAGTTTAGGCTAAATTTGACGAGGCTTGGTTTTGTCTATCCCGACGTTTCAAAGCCCGCTAAGCTCGCGCTTTTGCAGGCTCGTAAGAACTCGCGCTCGCCCTGTGAGATCGTCCTTCCGATCTATGCTAGCGCGCACGGAAGGCGCACCGCACAAGCCCAAGCGATCTACAAAAGCGCGGATTTAACGAGTGTGGATTATGAGTGAGTTCGGCTTTAGCTTTGATGCAAGCGCGTGCGAGCACTGCGGCGGCAAGTGCTGCACGGGAGAGAGCGGCTACATCTGGATAGACGAGAGCGAGATTGCGGCGCTGGCAGTAAAATTTAAAATTTCGCCCGCGGAGCTTAAAAGGACGTATTTGGACAAGATAGGCGCTAGATTTAGCGTAAAAGAAAAGCCCTTTGAGGGCGGCCTGGCGTGCGTATTTTTTGACGAATCGCAACGCAACTGCGGGATTTACGAGCTGCGTCCGAAGCAGTGTCGTAGCTTCCCGTTTTGGGAATATTTTAAAACGCATACTAAAGAATTGGAGGAAGAATGTATCGGGGTAAGGTTTTAAGCGGAATTTTAATCGCGGCGATGATTTTAGCGCCACAGTATCTAAGTGCGGAGAGTGGGACGAATGCTGCAGCAGCGAAGCAGTCCGTTACGGATAAAAAGGCGTCTGATCGGAATTCCAGCATTGGCACAAAAAACGGTGCAAAAGATGCAATTAAAAAGAGCTTGATAAATCGCGGTGTAAGCGCTAAAAGTATAACCAAAGAAAAGCTAAATCACGCGATGCGAGCGCAAGAGGACGCCGAGTTAAATTTCGATTTGCTTACAGCTTTGGAGCTACTGCATAAAGATCCCGTTGCATCGATGTTTTTATATGAAAAGGCATACAATAAAACGGGCTCGTCCGTTTATCTGTTAGAGGCGCTAAAGACTGCTTTTGCGATCAAAGATCGTAAAAATACGGCGCGCTATTTAAAGCTCGGCGAAAAGAGCCTAAGCTCAGACTCTGAGTATCTGCGAGTAAAAATCGGCTACTACTTAGGCATTAAAGATAATCTAAATGCCAATACTGCTGCTCTTAAGCTGGTCACCGTAGATCCAGTTTCGCGTAGTTACGCGATCTTAGCGGCGACATATTATGCGATGGAGAATTTTACTTTAGCCAAAACCTACTTTGAAAAAGCCTATGAGCTAGACAAAACTGACGAAAATCTCATCAGATTATGCGACGTGCTGCTAAATAAACTCGATGATTTGGACGGAGCGATCCGTATCATCGAGACGCACAGGCGCATCTACGGCTGCGCCCAGGGTATGGCGTGCGAGCTGCTAGCTGATGTGTATCGCGCGAATAAGCGCTATTTAGATGTCGCTAAGATCGATGAAGCGCTGTATGAAGCCAAAGGAGATAATAAATTCTTAGACGATATGATAGCGATTTATTACTACTCAAACGACTTTGATAAAATAATCGAGCTTTTGAAGAAATACGACTACAAGCGCGAGCTTCTAATCGACGCCTACGCGCATAAGAAAGACTATAAAACCGCAATTAAAATGGCACGCGATGAGTTTATGAAGACCAAAAATTACGACTTTTTGGCGATCGAGGCGATCTACGAATATGAAAGTGCGGGCAAAAACGTGGATGCCAAGACCCTATCTAGCGTAGTGGCAAAATTTGAAAATATCGCGCCGCAACTTAAAGACCCTGTGCATCTAAACTACTACGGCTACATCCTAATAGATCACGATTTGGACGTTCGCAAGGGCATCGAGCTCGTCCGCCGCGCCCTGCAAAAAGACCCTGACTCGCCGTATTATCTGGACTCGCTTGCCTGGGGATACTACAAGCTTGGCGAGTGCGACAAGGCTAAAGATGAAATGGCTAAGATCAAAGACGCAGAATTTTTTAATTCCCCCGAAGGCAAAGAGCATTTGGATGCGATCGATGCGTGCGCCGCCGGCACAGGCGTAGCGCCGCAGAATTCTATATCGCAAAACCCCGCTACGATAAAAGGCTCTAAAAGTCCCGCGCCGAAAGATCAGGCGCCGCAAAGCCCGGCAATAAAAACCCCTTCGCCTAATTCCATAAAATCTACGGCGCCCGAAAGCTCTGCGTTAGATTCCGCACGTCCGAGCTCCGCTGCAACGCGTGATTTAACGCCAAAAGACTCCGCTTCGCAAAATTCTGC
>CAUUSU010000191.1:0-3868 GCA_963547835.1 uncultured Campylobacter sp. | reverse complement strand
TAGCGCTTACCTCGCGCGATTTGGCGATAAAGCCGCCGCCAAAGCTAGGCGATGCCCAAGTAGAGCTAATTTCAAAACGGCTATTTTGCGCGATCGGAGCTAGATGAAGTGCCTCGCCGCCTTGAATTTTAAGCGTACCGCTGATGCTAAAATCAGACGACAGCGCGGAAGCGGGGAGCTTGTAGATTAGGTTTCGATCGAAAATTTTAGCTTCGGTGTTGCCGTGATATTGCTTAAGCTCCTTGCCGTTTAAGCTTAAAGCGGGAGAAGCGGTGAAGGATTTTTGATTGCCTACGCCGAGCACTAGCACGGCTTCGTCGAAATTTAGCCGCGTAGGATCGACGCCGAGCTCGGTATAGTTTATCGCCTCAAAGTCCGCTTTTAGCGCGAAGTCGCCGTTATATATCGGAACGCGAAAAATCCCGCGTTTTAGATAGGTGGGGTCGATCTCCGCCGCGAGGGAGTAGTTTTTAGGCACGATGATGAAATTTTTCTCTACGCGCCTTTTTACGAGCTCGTTGTTGTTTTTGTCTATCGCTTCGATTATCTCTGCGTAGGGCACTACAATCGCAAGACCCTGGATTTGCAGCTCGCCGCCCACCGGCGTGAGGATCGAATCCTGCGCGAGCTGCTTGGTTTCGGAGCGCGAGTAGGTGAGGTTATCGATAAAGCTTAGCGGAATTAGCAGCAGCAAAAGCAGCACTAAAACTATGAACGGTTTCGTCCAAAATGCGCCGCGAATGGCATTTTTGGTGGAATTTAACATAGGCTCTCCTTTATATAAATTTAAAACGGGATTTTAACGATGAAGAGTAAACGGACGGCACTTTTAAGCAATATTAAAGTGCTATCGCCTAGAAAGCAGCTTTTTAGGACCGCTTAATCGGTCTTCTTTTCTAATGTAATTTGCCAAATTATTCTATAGACATTTTTAGGATCATCTACTTCTCTCTCATCGTCGCGAATGACGTATAGAATTTTGGCACTTGTTATAGAATATCCTTTTCCAAATTTAAATATTTTTGGGCATCCACACTTAGTAAGGCAGGATATTTTAGCACCATTTATATAAAAATTCTTATCTACCATTTTATTACCATTTTTATAATTATCAAAATAGCTTTGAAAAGGAAAAATTTCTCCTGCCCTAGGCTTTGTTTTAATGATATTCTCATAAAATTTTTTTTCTTCGAGATAGTTAGAGCTAAAAACATCCCAATAATCCGTAGTTATATATATTTTATTTATAGTGCCATCATTTTGTTGCGGTAGTTGACAAATATCACTTTTTTGAAAATATTTCGTTAGATTCTTCTTGTTATCATCAAAATTATTTGCCTCATCGTATATACAAAGATGTCTTTTAGCTCTAGTCATCGCCACATAAAATATTCGTTTAAGGTATTTTATTTTCTTCTTGAATGATTTTTGATCCATCCTTTCTTTATCTTTAGAATTTTCATCGTCTAGAAATTTTTTAAATTTTCCATAGCTTTTTTCGCCGCTACTTATATAATTATATGTTGTTATAACATATACACTATCAAATGTAAGCCCTTTTGATTTATGCATTGTAGTTACGAGAATTGTTTGTTTGTCGTTCGCATCTTTAAAATCATTAAAACCTATGGTTTTTATATATTTTTCAAAATCTAGCTTACCTTTATATTCTTTTTCAAATTTTTCTATTACTTTAATCATTAAATCATAATTAGCAGATCTAGGAAGACTTCTTCCTATTTTTGAATAATCCGAATCATCTTCTTTTGCCTTATAGAATATATAATCGCTATTATATTTTTCCTTAGTATCTTTTTTTGCTTTATCGAATTCAACTCCGCTACGCAATTGATCTATGAAATATCGAATTTCATCTAAATGCCTTATACTAAAATCACTTGAATGGCTAGGTATAACTTTAAAATTATCTTGTATTAATGCACTAGAGATTAGTGCTACTATTCTATTACTAGGCACTAAAATAGCAATGCTTTTGCTTTTATCATCTCTGAGCCTATCTTTTAGATCCTCCATATAGTTGCTATTTTCACACTGAATTAAACGAAGCGAGCCTGTTATGTTTTTATTTTTATCGCTAATTTTTAGATATCCCTTTTTTTCTATGATCTCTGATCTAATAGCATTAGCTAGATCAACTATGGGCTTTATGCTTCTATGATTTTTATACAACGAAAGCCTTTGAAGCGATAATATCTTTTCGCTTTTTATAAACTTTCGTAGAGTTTTAAAATTATTTATATCTGCCTTATCATTTTTATCTTTAAAATCATTTATACATTGACAATTATCGCCTACGGCTATCATTTTGCTTTTTTCGTCTTTTTCTATCATTTTTTTATAAATAGCTTTTATAAAATTGAATAGCGCTTTGCTCACGTCTTGAAATTCGTCTAAGATTAGGACTTTGGGGAGCATTATGAAATCTTTACTTTCATATCTATCTTCCAAAATTTTAGTAGCTTCTGTTATTTGTTCTTTATAATCTTTTTCTAATTCCGAATTCATAGAATTTAAAATTTTTCTAGCGTATGCGTGAAATGTCGAAACCTCAATACTATTAAAACCCATAATCTCATAAAGCTTTTTATGAAATGCGCCGACTGCGGCATTTTGATGAGTTAGCATTAAAATTTCATTTTGAAAGTAGCCTTTTTCTAGACAAAGTGTTGCGACTTTATATGCTAAAGTCGTGGTTTTACCGCTCCCAGGGCCTGCTTCGACGATTAAAACTTGAGCATCGTCTTTGCAAACTTTCTTTTGCTCTTCATCTAGCTCATCGAGTGAGACCTGTGGATGTTCTTTCTTTAATTCTGGATAAGGCTTGCTTGAAAAATAGTCATCCGACATTTTTTGAGCTTTCGATCTATCTTTGGCTAGTGTTTCTATATATTTTTTATAATACGACAAGCTCCACGCCTTATCGATATAGTATTTTCTTAATTGCTCATAATCCTTATCGGTATAATCCTCCGTCTTTTCTAACTTTATTTTAAGAGTCCTATAATAAATTAGTCTAGACTTTTTTATAACAAATTTATCCCCTTTATCCCCCAAATTTTTATCCAAAAAATACATATAATGAGCAAAGAACTTATCATCTAAAACGCCTTTTTTATTTAGCTCTTTATCCAAGGAAATTTCATCTTTTATCTCTTTTTTTAATACGCCTGTAAAAATAATAACATCCCCCTCTTCCTTATCGTGTAGAGTTTTTATATCAATGATAAAATTTATGATAAATTCACAGATCTCTTGCCTCCTTTTCAAATATTCTTTAAATTTATTCTCTGAATATACGGGTAGGAATTTTACCTTACATTTATGATTGGATTCTTCCTCTTCATTGATAGATATTTTTATGCTAGAGTTTCTTAAATCTTTCTCATAAAGCTTTGCTAAATCTTCCCAAGTTTTTATGATTTTGATATCTTCATCTGAATGATTAACTTCTTCATTTTTATTTGATTTAATAGATTTTAAAATTTTATTTTCTATCTCTATTAGTCTTCTTAGTTCATCTTTGGCTTCTTTTTTAATATAGGCTAGTATGTCGTTGTAGCCTCTTGATAAAATCCCCTCTTGCTCCAATTTATCCATTAGTTCGTCGAATTCTTTTATAGAGTTTTTCTCATTATTTGATGAATCCTCGGACCCATCGATACCGAATACATCTAGTAGCTCTTGCATATCTATCGACGATCTCTCTCTGATATAGGCTATTATTCGCTTTGCTTTTTCTTTTTCATCGTTTGTTAATCCATTTATTTCATCGATCTTATACTTTGTTTCGTCCGGTTGAGTGATATGATAAACATCTCTTAATCTACTTATAAACCCTGCTTTCTCT
>CAUUSU010000190.1:0-3872 GCA_963547835.1 uncultured Campylobacter sp. | reverse complement strand
ATTAAATTTTACGTGGAATTTCACAGGGTATAATTTCAAAAATTCTACGCAAGGAAATGAACTATGGCAAGGGTTTTGATCGTCGAGGACGAGGGGATGCTGCTAGATATGATGTGCACCTATATGCGCGGCGCGGGGCACGAGGTCAGCGGTAGTAAAAGCTACGACGAGGCGCTTTCTTTAGCGTACGAAAAGAGCTTCGATCTGTGGATCTTCGACGTCAAAATCATCGGTGGCAACGGCTTTGCGCTGCTTCGCGAGCTGCGCGAGGCGGGGCGCGGAGCACCGTGCATTTTCACGACGTCGCTAAACACTCTGCAAGACGTCGAAAGCGGCTTTAGAAGCGGCTGCGACGACTACCTCAAAAAGCCCTTCGAGCTAAAAGAGCTGGCTCTGCGCGCGGATAATCTGCCAAAGCGCACCTTCGTCCACAACGCCGCCAGACGCGAAAATATCGGCGGAAGCTTTAGCTTCGATATGGCTCAGCGCGCGCTATATCATGCAGACAGGCTCGTGCCGATGCCGCAAAAGTAGGCGAGGCTTCTTGCTCTGCTTTTGAAAAACCGCGATAAGTTCCTTAGCAAAGATGAAATTTTCGCCGCGCTGTGGGACTACGACGAGAGTCCGAGCGAGCTTAGCCTGCGCGTTTGTATCGCGGAGCTGCGAAAAATTTTAGGCAAAGATCGCATCATAAACGCCTCCAAGCTCGGCTACAAATATATCTAGGAGCGCGCCGTGTCCAAAATGCGTCAAATTTTACCGATTTTTTTACTCTACACTCTTACTAACGTCCTGTTTTTAGCGCTGGTAAGCAGCATATTTTACGAGCGGGAGAAGTTTTTTATCGCGGATCGCGATGCCTTTGCGATCAGAGATTTCAAGCACGGCTTAGAGGCTAAGCTAGCGCGCGGCGGGCGCCTAAACGAGGGTGATTTCGACGCCATGCAGGCATACGCGGCGGATCTGAATAGCAGCGATGAGATCGCGCGGGATTTTGAGCCGAAGGATGACGCACCGCGCGTGTATATGGAGGGGTCTAACAGGATCGAGCAGTTTAATCTCACCGGCAAGGACGGCACGGAGTATTACGTGGCGATCAAAACGGAGGCGCTTGAGGGCAAGCTAGCGGCGCTGAAGCTTAAAATTTTAGCCGCAAGCGCGCTTGTTTTGGCGCTTATTTTGTTGATTGCGTATTTTATCATCCGCCTTTCGCTGCGTCCGCTTTATGAAAAGATCGAATTTTTAAATGGCTTCATCCGCGACACGACGCACGAGATAAAGACGCCTCTTAGCGTGATTTTGATGAGCATCGAGCTTTTCGATACCGATGCGAAAAAATATCTGGGCAATATCAAGGCGGGCGCAAATACGATAAACGCGCTATTCGAGGATCTAACCGTGCTAAGCTTAAACAAAAGCGGCAGCGGGCGAGAGGTAAATTTAGGCGAGCTGCTGCAAAGTCGTATCAAGTATTTCGGCGTCTCTGCGGAGCAAAAGCGAATAAGCTTAAGCGCCGATCTGCGCCCGGTAGCCTTTTGCGCGGATGGGTTTAAGCTGCGAAAGATCATCGACAATCTGCTTGGCAATGCGATAAAATATTGTGATGAGCTCGGCTTCGTCGAGGTGAGCCTAAGCGAGCACTCGCTTCGCATCAAAAACAGCGGCGCGGGCATCGCGCAGCAAAATTTGCCGCATATTTTCGAGCTTTACACCCGATTTGACGAGCGCAACGGCGGCTTTGGTATTGGGCTTTTTATCGTGAAAAAATACTGCGACGAGCTCGGGCTTAAAATTTCGTGCAGAAGCGAGCCGGGAAAGACGGAGTTTCGGCTGGAATTTTAACGTTACCCAAATGAAATTCTGCGCGAACGAAATTTTAGCAGGCGGGCTTGCTGGGCTTAACCGCGCGGGTTTAAATTTAGCTAGCGATTCTGCCCACGAAATTTGCGCCAGATTATAATTAATGGCGAAATTCACGCATGAAATTCGGTCGCGTCCGCAAAATTTCGCCGATCGGTTTGCAAAATACGCAGCTAAAATTCTATAAAATTCCGTGGAATTCTATGTGAACTCAGGCAAGATTGCGGCGGCTAGGGATAAAATTTGCAGCGGCTTAGATAAAATCGCGCGCGACAATCGACTAAATTTCGCGAAATTTTCGCGGCTCGCGTTAAGTTCGCTCCTGCTCTGCTATCTCATACGCGCCGTATTCATGGCCGCGTGAAAGGCCGTGTCTCTTTGGGTTTTGATACCCAATAAAAATAGCTGCCCCTCCTCCCATTCTTGCCGCTCGGCGAGTTGGCGCGGACTACACGCGGATAAATTTTAAAATTTAGACAAGCTCCGCCCCGCCGAAGTAGAGTAGAGCTTGTCTAAAACGGGCGACGCAGCTATTTTAAGCGCATAGCCGCCCTTTAAAACGCACGCCGATCCTTTTTAAAACGTGCGGCAAATTTTAAAATTTACGCGGGGTTAAAGAGCAAACGAGACAAAAGAGGCTAAATTTGATCATCTCTTGCTGGGCGCTCCTACGACCTTCGCGCTATCTGCCACCTGCTTAAATTTTATAATTTCCCGCCTAGCGGTCAGTAAACGATCGGTTTAGCTCCGAGCCTTTGCTTCGCCGTGATACATCCCTAGCTTATCTTTCGTCCACGCAAAGCCTGTGTGTGCGTGCTTATCGATAAAGATGCCGTCGAGTCCTTTGCCTATTCCCGTATTATGCGGGTGCTTTTGCAAGATGTTGCAGTAGGCTACGCTTAAATCAATGCTGCGGCTGTCCGTGTTTAGCCCGGATCACGAGTATCTTGCCGCGATTTGCCTTTGCCCTAAAATTTGCACGATCTCCTCTAAGCTTAAAATTTTGCCATGCGAGTCAAAGCCTACGTTTAGTATGCGCCCCTCCAGGCTAGAAGCGCGGTCATGCAAGTGTCCGTGAAGCATAAAAGAGCCTTTCGAGGCGTGGTTGTGCTCCTCTACGGGATAGTGAAACATACAGATGCTCATACCCGCTTTGCCGTCCTTTATCGCACCCGCGCCGCCGTCAAAATTTAGCTCCTTGTAGTGCAGGATATCGCTAAAGATGGGATTTCCGTCCTCTTTTAGCTCGCGTAGCAGCGCTTCTTTGTTTCGGCTAATGAGCGTATCGTGGTTGCCTAAAATCAGCACATGCAAGCCGTTTAGCCTACGCGCGACGCTTTTTAGATCCTTTAATTTATTACAAAATGCAAAATCGCCCAGATCATAAACCGTATCCTCGGGCCCCACTACGGCATTCCAGAGCTCTATTAGCCTTTCATTCATCTCGCTTACGTCGTTAAAATCCCTAAATTTAGGGCAGTATTTCATAATATTGCCGTGATAAAAATGCAAATCTGAGGTAAAAAATATCATCATTTTTCCTTTAAATTTTAATCACCACATCAAATTTACGCTTTACGTGTAAATTTACGCGGCGCCAAATATTCGCACGGTAATCGTTAAATTTTTTCTAAAAATTCTTTTATAAAGCCTAGCTTGCCCTGCTCGTCAAGGGATTTGAATTCTCGCTCGTTTGCTTTGATGTGATCGATCAAGGGGTGAAATTCCTCATCGAGCTTAGTTTTATCCAGTTTGCCGGAAAGCGCCTCGTTTTTACTGCGAGCGAAAAATTTATTCACGAGATAATAAGGCGTTTTCATCTTAAAGCAAAAGTCATTCTGGCTTGGGATATACACCATAAAGCCCTCGAATTTCGCCTCTTTGACTATATTTTTAAGCTCCGCAAAGCTCGTTTTTAGATACTGCTCGCCATCCTTATAAAAAGGTCTTTTTAGCGCTCCGGCAGTGCTTGCGGCGATTTTATCCAGCTCAAATTCGCTCTCTTGCGCGCC
>CAUUSU010000189.1:0-3882 GCA_963547835.1 uncultured Campylobacter sp. | reverse complement strand
TAGCGGAGTTTGTCGTGCTTACGAGGCCCGGCTACGAGATCCCGCGGCAGTGGGCGGCTCTAAGGCGCATCGAGGTTGCCGTAGATGCGAGCTCAAGCGGTTTTAGGCGAGATTTCAAAGGCGAAATCCCGCCCAAGATCGCAGCAGAGGTCATAAAATTTTATAAAAGGAAAGATATGCAAGATCCAAAGCAAAGGGCGGAGCGGATCGCCGAAATTTTAAACGAAAAGAAAGCCGAAGATGTCCAGATCATCGATATGAGTGAGCGCGAATACATCGCAAAGCTCGTAGTTATCGCCACTACGCTAACCTCCCGCCACGCAGCCTCGCTTATCGAGGAGCTAAAAAACGTGCTTAAGCCACTCGGCGAGGAGTTTTTGGCTATCGAAAGCGGCGATGAATGGAGCGTCGTCGATCTCGGCGACATCATAGTCCATCTCATAAGCGAGACATACCGCGCCAAATACAATATCGAGGACTTCCTCGACAAGCTCAAAAAAGAGCAATTTTAAGGAGGGAGCGTGCCGAGACAGACCTGGAGCAGCAAGCTCACATATATTTTAACCGTCGCAGGCGCCACGATCGGCTTTGGTTGCACGTGGAGGTTTCCGTATTTAGTCGGCGAAAATGGTGGTGGCGCCTACGTGCTCATATTTTGCATCGCGATGATCGTGCTTGGAATCCCGATGATCTTGGTAGAAAACGTCATCGGACGCCGTGCGCTAAGAAACTGCGTCGATGCCTTCGTAGCGCCTAAAAAGGATGGCTCACGCATAAAGCCCGCATGGAAGATCGTAGGCATCATGGGCGTAATCGGCGCGTTTGGAATTTTAGCCTACTATATGGTCCTTGGCGGCTGGGTGCTAACCTATATCGTAAACATTCTAAGCGGCAACTTCGACCTCTCCGCGCGGATCACAGACCCCGCATTTACGCAGAAATTCTACGCAGATCACATCGAAAATAGCCCGCTCGGTGTCGGAGCTTACACGCTCGTTTTCATAGCGATCAACTGGTACATTTTGAAAAACGGCATCATCGAGGGAATCGAAAAATTCGTAAAATTTCTAATGCCCGCGCTATTTTTGTGCTTCATCGCCGTAATTCTTACAAATTTAACGCTAGAAGGCGCAAAGGAGGGCGTGAAATTTTATCTCGGCGTCGATTTTGCAAAGATCACGCCCAAGCTTTTGATCGACGTTTTGGGTCAGGTCTTTTTCGCGCTCTCGCTCGGTTTCGGCGTGATGATCACGCTGTCGAGCTTTTTAAACAAAGACGAGAAGCTGATGCAAACAGCCACCATCACCGCAGTCGTAAACACACTCATCGCCGTGCTTGCGGGCTTTATGATCTTCCCGTCGCTCTTTAGCGCGGGGCTTGAGCCGAGCAACGGCTCGTCGTTAGTTTTTAAGAGCTTGCCGATCGCGTTTTCGCACATGCCCTTCGGCAACGCCGTCGCGGTGGTCTTTCTCTCGATTTTGCTCATCGCCGCGCTTACGACGTCGATCACGATCTATCAGGTCATCATAAATTTTGTCGAGGAGCGCTTCGGCTTTTCAACGCTAAAGGCGGTCAATTTAACGCTCGGCGGCGTCTTCGTGCTCGGCAACCTACCCTGCATACTCTCAAGCAGCGTGCTTGCGGACGTTAAAATTCTGGGGCGCTCGGTTTTCGACGCCTTCGACTTCGTAAGCGCGAACGTATTTTTCGTGCTAACGGCGCTGCTGTGCTGCATCTACGTGGGCTGGGTGCTGAAAAAGGACGCGATCTACGAGCTCACCAACGAAGGCGATCTGAGCGCAAGGCTCGCTGGAGTTTGGTTTTTGTATGTCAAATTTATCCTGCCGCTCATCATCGCGGTGATCTTCGGGTATGGAATTTTCGGCTAAATTTAAAGCCGCAAGAGTTTTAAATTTTAAATTTGCCCGCGGCGCTGCGGCGGAATTTTAAAATTTCATTCGCTCTGTTACACACACTGCGGCGTGAGTTTTTACGCGGTGCGGCACATTGTATTGAAACTTGCGGCACGGCGGTCTTGCGACTAGGTGCGAGACACCGCACCGCAGTTATAATATAAATTCAGTGCAGGCGTAGCCTGCCCCTTGTAAAGCGTCGTCGGGGGTTAGGTGGGGTTTGGGGCGGGAAGGGGAGCGACCTCGCAATTCAAGCCCCCTTCCCGCCCCAAGAAAAGTTTGGGTGCGGCGCGGCGGAATTTTAAAATTTTATTCGCCTCAGCGCAGCGCGTTAAATTTTAGAATTTTAAAATCTATTGCAGCGGAGCCGTATCGCGAGAGATAAAATTTAAAATTTAGCCGCAATTTAGGGGTTTGCAATGCTTCTGTTTTTCTTTACGATCTTTCCGATATCGCTGATGCCGGGCATCAACATGACCTACGCGCTAAATCTCGGCATCGCGCGCGGCTATCTTAGGGCGCTGCCTGCGTTGCTGGCGCAGGTGCTGGGCGTCGCGGCCGTGGCGCTTGCGTGTATATTCGGCGTCGCGGGCATTCTGCTTGCGCACCCTGCGGCGCTTAGCGCGATTAAAATTTTAGGCGGCGCGTATATTTTCTATCTGGGCGTCGCGACCTTTTTAGCGCGCGGAAATTTTAAGCTGCAAAAACAGAAGCGCAGCGAAAATATCTTCTTCCAAGGCTTCGTAGTCGCGGTCTCAAACCCCAAGGCGTGGATATTTTTCACCGCGCTCTTTCCGCCGTTTTTGGACGCGGACAATCTTTTCGGCGCGCGCACCTTCGCCCTCGTCGCTACGCTGTGCGTAAGCGAAAGTATCTGCCTTAGCATCTACGCGCTAGGCGGAGCGGTGTTAAAAAATCTGCTGAAAACCCATCTAAAGTATCTTGAAATTTTCTGCTCGGTGCTGATGTGCGCGATCGGGCTTTGGATGATTTTGGGCTAAAATTTTGATTAAACTAGCGCCCGGATTTTGATGAAATTTTAAATTTAAAAGATAGATTGAAAAGTGGTATTGCTGCGGCTAATCTCAAGAAAAGCCCTTAAAATTTAGCCACTAGCTTTGAATTAAAATTTTAAGCGATCAATCGCGTGCGCTAAACGCCGCGGCAATTATCGTCCAGGGTTAGCCTACAGTGCGCCTAAGGAATTTGCGGGCATGGTTCTTATCCGCAGCGAAACGACGGCGCATTTAAGCGGTTTTGACTTTGTGTAGCATCACCGCATCCTGTCCTCGCCGCGTCCGCTTAAATTTTGAAATTTAATCTCTGCCGTGAGGCTCGCCCATATAAAATTTCACAGAGCCGAGACCCTCTTTTTTAGCCCATTCGTAGGCGCTTGAGACGAACTCCCAGTTGATGCCTGCGTAGAATTTCTCCAGATATTTCGGGCGCGCATTGTACTCGTCGATGTAATACGCGTGCTCCCAAACGTCCACGACTAGAAGCGGCACGAGCCCTTCGGTCACCGGCGTGGCGGCATTTTGGGTCGCTTTAATGCAAAGCTTGCCCGATTTCGGATCGTAAGCGAGCCACACCCAGCCTGAGCCGAAATGCGCCGTAGCAGCAGCCAAAAACTCGCTTTTAAAATCCGCGAAATTTTCCGCTAGCGCCGATTTTAGCTCCGCAGACGGCTCGCTAGGTTTTGCGATGCAATCCCAGTAAAAATCGTGGTTGTAAACCTGCGCTGCGTTATTGAAAAGCCCACCGCTAGCCGCCGTTATGATCTCGTAAAGCCCCTTGCCCGCAAACTCGCCCGATTCGGTAAGTTTATTTAAATTTGCCACATAGGTCGCGTGGTGCTTGCCGTGGTGATAATCACAGGTTTGCTTGCTTACGACCGCGTTGTGCGCCGCATCGAACGGCAACTCTCTAAGTTTAAACATCTTTCTCTCCTTGGAATGAATTTTGAAGC
>CAUUSU010000188.1:0-3891 GCA_963547835.1 uncultured Campylobacter sp. | reverse complement strand
CCGTGGCTGCTCGTTAAATTTATGGGCGTGCCGTTTTATTTCGGCGGCACCAGCGTGCTGATCGTCGTCTCCGTCGCACTCGATACGATGAGGCGCATCGAAGCGCAGATCTATATGAACAAATATCAGACCCTAAGCGCGGTCGGGCTATAAATGGCAATTTTGCTTAAAACAAAAAAAGATTTAGAAGGGCTGCGTGCAGCGAATAGGATCGTCGCGCAGGCCCTTGATTACGCAGCTTCTTTCATAAAGCCGGGTCTTAGCCTGCTCGAAGTCGATAAAAAGATCGACGATTTCATCACATCCAAAGGCGCATATCCCGCTTTTAAGGGGCTATACGGCTTTCCAAACGCCGCCTGCCTCTCGTTAAACGAAGTCATCATCCACGGCATCCCAGACGAAACGATCTTGCAAGAGGGCGATATCTTAGGCGTCGATTTGGGCTCGAAACTAAACGGATATTTCGGCGACAGTGCACGCACTCTGCCCGTCGGCAAAATTTCAAAAGCCGACGAAGATCTCATCGCATGCAGTAAGGACACGCTGGAGTTTGCCATCAAAACGATCAGGGTAGGGATGCACTTCAAAGAGCTAAGCTTCGAGATCGAGAAATTTATCCGTGCGCGCGGCTTCGTGCCGCTATATGGCTTCTGCGGCCACGGCATCGGCAAGCACCCGCACGAAGAGCCTGAGATCCCAAACTATCTAGAAGGTAACAATCCAAAATCAGGCCCCAAAATCAAAAACGGCATGGTCTTTTGCATTGAGCCGATGATCTGCCAAAAGGACGGCACGCCGGTCATCGCTGAGGATAAGTGGAGTACGAGAAGCAAGGATGGGCTTCGCACTAGCCACTACGAGCACTGCATGGCGGTTTTCGACGGTAAGGTAGAAGTCCTAAGCGTTGCATAGATTTTCGCACAAAAGGCGGCTTGGGCTAGTTAAAATTTTACACTTTTGCCGAGGCGAAATTCCGTCTGCGATCGGTCTTTGATAATTTTACATCGCTCGTGTCTTAGAATTTTACCTCAGCCACTTCACGCATAAATTTTTGTCCGAAGACCTTTCAAAACTTATCGCGACGGTTCGTAGCCTGGCCGTAAATTTTAAAAAATATCGCGTCGCGGTCGCTTCATCTGCTCTAGCCTCGTAGCCGGCTTTATGAGGCATGCAAGCGTTGTAAAACGCGCCATTTGCCGCGCATCTTATTAAAATTTTTGCCCGAGCGTTTTGACCGCGGCAATATTACTTCGAAATTTCAATTAGCTAAATTTTTTGAAATTACGTTTTAATAATTTTATCCCAGAGCTTCTGTCTCATAACCTCACTCATAAATCCGCTTTAATAGAATTTAGCCTCAAAATTCCGTCGCCCAATTCTACTACCCCCCCCCGTATCTTTAAAATTTAGCTGTAAAATTTGAAGCGTAAAGGCGCGCAAGTAAGCAAGCTCAAAGCTTTAAGCGGCTAAGATTGCGCCTTAATTTTTAATAAAATATGTCGCGCTACGCAGAGTGCGCGTCATCATGTCTTTTGAAAGCTAAGGAAGTTGAAATGAGAGAAAAATTTTATGTAGCTCTGGCAAATATAGGCGGACTTATGGCGCGGACGAAAGCGGGTAGGCTTATAGCGTGCTTGCTTATGAAAATTGACCGCGGTTTTTTTGCTGCGCTACGCGAGCGTCCCGTATGGAGGATGTTTTGGCTTAGCACGGCGCTATGCTTGCTCGCTTGCTGGGCTAAGATACATTATCAGATTAACGGACCCATCTTCGCCTACGTCGCCGAGAGTTTTCCGGTAGTATTTATCATAAATTTACTCATCTTTCACCTCTGCTATCTGCTTAGCGGCCGATTTTTTAAGCTCATTTCATTCGTGCTACTGGCGCTAATTGCGCTAATTGCGAGCGCGGCTTTATTTTTGATCGTAAATTTCGACTCAAGCTTCAACGTCGTGGCGATCGACGCGCTTGTGCATACCGATGCAGCAGAGACGCGCGAGTTTGTTTCGCAGTTTATTAACCCCGCGACGATTTTATACCTAGCGGCGCTGCTTGGCTGCATTTTCGCGGCGCTAAGAGCAGGGCAGAGAGATGAGAAGCAAACGCATAGCGGTCTAAGATTGCTGTTAGCGGCGATTTATCTCATTTATGGAACAATCTTTTGCGCGGATATCGCCGTCAAAGCTTCCCAAGGCAAGCAGGGCTATATAACCAAGCTATCGCAATATGTCCCGCTGGAGTTTGCCTTTACGATAAAAGACTATCTGAGCGATAAAAATTTCATCACCGATATGCGCGAAGTGCAGCTCGGATATGACGAGGCCAAGCGCGCGAACGAAAGCGTTTTAAATGGCGGCGGAAATTCAGATCCGCAAGGCGCCGCCTCGGGCTCCGCGTCTGAAAATTCCGCGCCCGCATCAAGCGTCCAGGCGCAAAATTCCGGCGCAAATTTAAATTCTACGTTCGCTTCAGACGCTGAGCCGCAAAGCTGGGGCAAGACTTTAAATTCTACGCCGCAAAGCCTTAGCGTGATTTCAAATTCTAAAAATCCTGAGACCGCTACAAACCCCGCCTTGCAAAAGTCTCGCGTCAAAAATATCATTCTAATAATAGGTGAGAGCTTGCAGCGCGGGCATATGTCGCTCTACGGCTATGGCGTTAAAAATACACCGCTTTTGGAGGGTCTCGAAGCAAGCGGCAATCTGATAAAATTTAGCGATACAATTTCGCCTTACGGCACGACTAATCAGGTGCTGATGCGGCTTTTAAATTTCAGCGATTACGAAAGCGAGCGCAAAAGGGCGTGGTTTCGCAACCTTAGCATCATCGATATGTTTAAGCTAAGTGGCTACCGCACCTTTTGGATTAGCAATCAAGAGGCTTTCGGCGCGCATGCGTTAAGTGCTAAAAGCGCTGCCGATCGCGCGGACGCGGAATCCTTCCTCTCAAAGAGCAATCTTTATGAAACCGTCCGCATCAAGCCTGACGGAGTGCTGCTTCCACTCATAAATCAGGCGAAAACGGAGCAGAGCGAGCGAAATTTCTACGTGATCCATCTCATCGGCAGCCATATGGATTACAGCCTGCGCTATCCCGAGGGATTTGGCAAGTTTAGCGCGGCGGATGTAAAGGCAAAACTTACTTCCAAGCAGAAAGATGTCGTCGCATATTATGATAACAGCGTGCTTTACAACGATTTTGTCATAAATGAAATTTTTAAAATTTTTTCGGGTGATGACAGTCTCATCGTCTATCTTAGCGATCACGGAGAGAATTTATACGAAAATGGACGCCTTGGGCACGGCATGGAGAGCCGCTTTACTTACGAAATTCCGCTAATTTTCATAGGCTCTCGCGAGTTTTTGAGCGATCACGCTAAACTATGGCAGAGGCTAGCTGCGGCGAAAGATAAGCCTTTTATGAGCGATGATTTAGCGCATTTGCTAGCAGATATCATCGGCGTCGCGCCACTTGAGTTTGACGAGCGCAAAAGCCCGATACGAGCGGATTTCAATGCTTCGCGCAAGCGAATTGCTAACGGAGTCGATTATGACGAGAAATTAAAGAATACGAAGGGCTACGAGCTCGAATAACGGGCGGATTGCGCTTTATCTACACATATTGCGCGCCGCTGCGCTATGCAAGCGGCGAGACGCAAAATTTTCAATAGCTAGATACGCTATCCGAAAAGACAGGCTCGGCGCAAAGTCCATAAAATTTCATATAAAATTTAGAAATTTAGATAAAATTTCAAAAAATTTTACGCCAAGGAGCTTAAATGAAAGAAATTTATCCAAGCGGTTTCGCGCCGAAAAAGGCGCATTATGCGCCGGGCATCTTAGACGACGACGGCACGCTCTACGTCTCGGGGCAGCTAAGCGTGGATCCGCG
>CAUUSU010000187.1:0-3899 GCA_963547835.1 uncultured Campylobacter sp. | reverse complement strand
TTTTATACAAGCCTCATGATTTTAAACGATAAATTTATCTATGATTTTATCATGGGCTTTCGTACAGCCCGTTAGATTTCAAATAATAGATTTTATCCGCGATTTTATCGATGAAGTTTTTATCGTGCGAAACGATGATCTCGCTTACGTCAAGCTCCGCCAAAATCCCCGCCACGCGCTCCTGCATCGCCTCATCAAGCGCCGTCGTAGGCTCGTCCAGTAGCAATATCCTAGGCTCGCACACCAGCGCGCCCGCAAGCGCCACCAGCTTTTTCTCGCCGCCGCTTAGGTGAAAGGGTACTCGCTCGCGTAGATGTTCAATGCCTAAACGCCGTAGCGTCTCCAGCACCTTGCGCTCGATCTGCTCTTCGCTTAAAATTTCAAGCTTTTTTAGATGGTCGTTTTCGCTGCCCTGCCTTAAAATTTGCGCCTTACGACCAAAAAATTTAGAAAAAATTCCACGTCTTTTCTCCACATTTCGTGCTCGTTTTAGCCGCTCATTTTGCGCACGTAGGCTAAATGCGACGTCCTCAAACACGCTCGCGCACAAAAATTGATCGTCGCTGTTTTGAAACAAAAACCCGATCTCGTGACGAAATTTTACAAAATCCTCCGCACACTCAAGCTTCTCACCGAAAAGCTCGATCTCGCCCTCGCCCCATTGCCTTAGGCCGCCTAAAATTTGAAGCAGACTCGTCTTGCCCTGCCCGTTCGCGCCCAAAATCGCCACTTTTTCCTTATGCCCTACGCTCAAATTTACACCGCGAAAAATTTCTCGCTCGCCGTTTTTAGCGCTTAAACCCAGTGCCTTAAGCGAACAGCTCATAAGATAGCCCCGATTTTAACAGATACGCACGCCAGCACGAACGCCAAAAACGAGGCCTCCGAGACGCTCAAGCCCTCGCGACATTCGTAAAATAGCCTACCGCAAAACCCTCGCGCGCTCATTACCATGCTTAAATTCCTTGCTTGCTCAAGTGCCGAAATCGCTAAAATCCCGATCAAATTCGCATAAATTTTATAGGTAAAAATTCCGCTCGTCCCCACAAATCCGCGCATGCGCAAAAGAGCTTGCAGTCTCGCCAAATCCGAGCGTAAAAAATTTACGAATCGCCCGCAGCAATACACCAAAGAGCTTAGCTTTTCGCCGAGCCCGAGCCCATAAAATCCGCGCGCGAAAAAATATTCATCCTTGCCGTAAAATAGCAAAATTGCAAACGCCATTATCAAATTCGCGCGCAAAAATATCACGCCCGTAAGCTCGTAGTTGCCGACTATGGCGGGGCTTAACGCGCTTAAAATCGCAAAGATATTTAATACCGCAAGCCTTGTGCAGACCGCGCGCGCAATCGAAATTTTAAGCGCAAAAAGAAGTAGCGGCGGGGCAAAAAACGCCGCGTAAAGCTGCCCACTAAGTCCGACGCCAAAGCTGAAGATGAAAAACGCGAGCAGTGATACGGCGGGGCTCATTTGCGCGCTCTTTTCGCTAGCCACATTAAGCCAAAAAAGCCGAAAATCAAGGCCAAACAAAGCGCGATTTTAGGCGCCTCGGCGGACTGGCTTTGAAACGCCAGGCTCCTAATATCACTCTTAGGGCTTTCTTTCGGCAAGATGCTTTGCGAGGCGGAATTTTCCAAAGGCTCGGAAGTGCTTGAAATTTTATTTTCAGGCGTACTAGCTTTCGGCACGATATTTTCGGACGCGCTGCCTTCGGACGCGGAATTTTTAGCGGCGTTCAAATTTTGCGGCATAGGATTTTCAGAAACGTCAGAATTTTGCGGCGTGAAATTTCCGGAGCCGCCGGAATTCTGCGGCGTAAAGTCCTCGGCGCTAAATTCCATCTGCGCGCCGTGCCCTGCACCTCCGTAAATTTGAATAGTAAAATTTTTAGTGGGTATTCGTATGCTCGCAAGTCCCTCTTTATCGGTCCTAGTGCGCAAAATTTCGTGCCCGTCCGCGCTAATTAAAACTTCGCACTCCATGCAGGGAGAATTTTTATAAAAATAGCTATAAATTGCCACTCTATCGCCCTCTTGCGTCGCGAAAAGATGAAGCGCATGCGAAAATGCAAAAGAGATCAAAACCGTTAAGAAAAATAGCGCTCTCATCGCCTCTGTCCGCCGTAAAATTTCGCAATAAAGCTAAGCGCAAAAAGTGTGATGATTCCTTCCAAAACAGCTAGAATCGCACCTTCGAGCGAGATGAGCGTCGCGATAGCAAAAAACTCCCGCCCGCTGATGAAAAGCACGAGATCAAGAAGCAGCATCGAGCAGACGATCGGCACAAAACCCGCCAAAAATAGATAAATTTTTTGCATGCGCACTTTTAGCTCTTGCGCTTTTGCGGCGGCGGCAAAGAGCCCGCCCAAAACCGCTGGAAAGCCGATGACTGCGGTATTTACGCCGAGCACGCTAAGCCCCCCGAAGCCGAAAAATACCCCTTGCAAAAATAGCGCGACGAAAATCGCCAAGATCGCTCGTGAGCCCAAAAATGCGCCCACGAGCCCGCTTAGCATCAAATGCATGGAGCTGACGCCCACGGGCAGGTGCACAAAAGATGCGACGAAAAACAGCGCGCTAAAACATGCGATCCTAGGGATTTCAGACTGCCTTACGCGCCATAAAATCGCCGCTACCGCAGGCGCCGTAACCGCCCAGCCGGCAAGCAGCACGGGCGCGCTCAAAACTCCTTCGCTAATGTGCACGGCTCGCCTCCTTTAAATCGCTCCAGTTTTTTAGACGCGCAAAAACGCGGGAGCTAGTTAAATTTAAGGCATTTGCGACCTTTGCGATAATTGCCTTGATTGCTACAGGTCTTGCTTTTACGGCTTTAGTCGCGGCAAAATTTGCGGCTGTAAAACTCGCAGCTTGCGTCCTATCTGCGGCGGCTGTCAGCGCAAGACTCGGAGCGGTCTCGGAACCGCTTACGGAACCGGCAAATTTGATAAATTTTACGGCTTGCATAGCGTAAGAATTTTCGCTTGCTACATTTGCAGAAACGGCAAGCGGGTTTTGCAATGCAAAATTTAAAGCTCCGAACAATCTCGGCGCAGTGCTCGCACGGTAAAACAGAGCCTGCAAAATTTCAAAAGTCGGGGTTTGCAAAATTTCAAAAAACGAAATTTTGCGCGCTGGTATTTTACGCTCATAAATCCATGGATATGAAATTTTACGACTCGAAGCTACTAAGAGCGGATTTCTACCGAGCAAAATTCCACATAGCAGAGTTCTGCTACTTGAAATTTTACTCAGCGGAATTTTGCTCCGTAAAGTTTTAACCAAACCCTGAGACGCAGACTGCGCGCGGGTGCAAAACGACAAAATTCTTCCCCGTAAAATTTTAGCCGCAGAATTCGCTTGAAATTTTACGTCGCCAAGCAAAACGCGCGAAAATAAAATTTCAAAGCCCCATTCAACCGTAAATTTAAATTTATCCGTAGCCGCGCAAATTTCGCCCGAAAAAAGAGATCTCACTGAGTCGCTCCGCTATTTTTTCAGCTCGTCTGCCTTGATCCAAAGCACGGCTCCCAGCTCATTTACGGGCTGCTCGCTTCCTTTGGCGGCTTCCTCCTCGCTAAGAGCCGCAAAGCCCCACCAGCCGGCAACCGGCATCACGAAGCTAAACTCGCCCGCGCCGTTAGTTTTAACGACCTGCGTGACATGCGCCTCGCTAGGGGCTTTGTAGCCCTTATCGTTATATAGCTCGATCTCCACGTCCGCGCCTGGGACGGGCCTTCCGTGCAGTAAAAAAACTCCGCTAAATATCTCTCCCGCATACAGCGCATAAGGCCGCACTAGCGGTACGATCTCCGCCTCTAGCCCGAGCGGCTTATCCCAGCCTTCGCCCGCGCCGTAAGCATCGACGTAGGTTTTGGTGATATGGCGGATCATCTTGCGCTC
>CAUUSU010000186.1:0-3908 GCA_963547835.1 uncultured Campylobacter sp. | reverse complement strand
AGCCCTTGTAGTCGATATTTTTTTCAAACTCTTTAAGTCGCATATGGATTGAGCGGAGCTCCGTGATCGTCGTCCAGTTATCGATAAAAACGCTAAAGCTGCCACGTACTTGGCTAAAAGCATTGCCTACTTGAATCATCACTCCAAGCGTAATCGCCTTAGTAAAAAGCCCCGGTCCCATTATGAGATAGGGCACGATGACTAGGATTTGCGAGAAAGAATTTAGCCATAAATCAAAGTAGCAGTAGTGCAAAAATAGCCTGTAATAGTTGTGCTTTAGTTTGCCAAATAGCGTCTTTGTGGTCTCTTCGCTCGCATATTCCGCCTTATTCTCCTCGGCATAAACCAGCTCTTTGCGAAACGCAGCTTCCGCCTTTTGATTGTTGTATTCAAGCCTAGGCAGAAACCAACCTACTAGCCAAGAAATTATCAGTCCGCCGATGCTTACTGCAAGTGCGATCCACACGAGAGAGCCGGGAATTTTTTTGAGCGCCTCAAAAGGTACTTTCTCGCTAAGGCTCCACAAAACAGGGATAAACGCAAAAAGAATCATCGCCGCCGAAAGTACGCGCGTGCCGATATCTTCGATGATTTTTGAGAAGCGGTAGATGTCTTCTTGGATACGCTGCGAGCTTCCTTCGATATCTTTACTTACCTTTTTCCAGTATGAAAAATAGGAAAAGGTCATCGCCTCTCGCCATTTAAACGCCCAAATTCGCGCCACGTATCGCTCCGAAATCGCCGCCACTACGGCAGGCATCGCTATCCATAAAAAGACCCTCATCTGCGCGTAAAAATCGTTTAACGTATGACGATCTACGTTTTGACACAAATCATAAAATACGCGATACCATTCGTTGAAACGCACGCTCAGCGTAGTTTGATACCAATTGATAGCGATCAAAAATACTAGCCCTGTATATGCTAAAAGCGCCCATTTTTTGCTTTTAAAAAATGAAACGAACATTAGCGTTTCTCGGAGCTTTTTGGATTCAAAATCGCTGTAAATAGCCTATCGCTTAGCATTTGTGCGGCTTTTTGCACATCCGCGCTTTTTACTACGTTTATGCTTGCCGCATAACTTTTTTCGTCATAGAGCGGATAGCCGTAAAGCTCGTGTGCAGTGATATTAGCAAGCCAAAAATCATTCGTCTGCGCAGCTCTTTTGGTCGATAAAATTTGCGCTTTTTTGAAATTTGCCAGCTCGCTATCTTTTGCGCCGGAGCTTTCGATCTGTTTTAAAATTTCACTCACGCTTGCTGCAACCGCACGGGCATCTTTCGGCTCGGTAGAAAACGATACGTTCAAGCTCGCTGCGATTTGTGGCTCACGCACATAGGCGCTATGCACCATCGCCGAGTAAATTTGTCCGCGCGCCTCGCGGATCTGCTCGACGATGCGATTGCTTAGTACGCTTTTTAACGCTTGAAATTTATAAGTGTCTGAAAAGTCGAAATTTTGCAGCTCATAGTTTGAAAAAATCATCCTAACTTCGCTTTTATCACTATCACCGTAGTCTTGCACAATCTCGCCGCTAGAAGTATTTAGCATCAAAGTTTTAGGCGTAGCGCTGCTTGTGCCGGGCTTTAGATTGCCGATATATTTGGCTAGAATTTGTTTCGCGCGCGCAGGCTCGAAATCGCCGCTAAGCACAAAGATAAAATCTCCAACACCTGAAAAAATTTTATCCGCATCGCGCTGTAAATCGGCAAGATTTGCGCTCTTTACGTCATCTGCGCTAAGCGGCTGCTTGCGAGCCGTATCTCCCGAATATAGAGATTTTAAAATTTGCTCGCCGAATTTAAATTCCGCCGTCTCGTCTCGTAGCGCGATCGCCGAAAGCGCGTCGGTTTTGTATTTTGTAAACGAGCTTGCATGAATTAGCGGCTCGCTAAATCTTGCGTAAAGCTCGTGTGCCATCGCCTCCAGATCCGCCCCTGCGCCTCTAAAACCGCAGTCTGAGTCATCCATCCTAAATCTTAGCTTATAATCAAATTTTGAAGTCAAACGTCCCGCCTCGTATTCGTTTAGCTCGCCTATGGTGCCTGAGTTTAGCAGCGCGGTTAGAATTTCGCCACGAGCTTTGCCAAAGTGCGCGTAGCCACCTTTTTTAACGGCTGCGAGGGCAATTTTATTTTTCTCGCTTTTAAGAGGCTTTAAAATTACCTTCGCGCCGTTTTTAAACTCCAAAATTTCAGTGCCGCTAGCGCCTTTTTGCGCTTTAAATTCCGTCTCTTTTAAATCTGCTCCCGCAAGCTGCTTGGAA
This sequence comes from uncultured Campylobacter sp., assembly GCA_963547835.1. Classification (GTDB taxonomy): domain Bacteria; phylum Campylobacterota; class Campylobacteria; order Campylobacterales; family Campylobacteraceae; genus Campylobacter_B. Next base: position 1,642 of record CAUUSU010000186.1, on the reverse strand, counting down.
GCAAGCTTCGAAGCAGCGAAATTAAACGGCGCCGCTTTTTCGTAGAGCAGCTCCGCATCTTTTTGTCTAATGCCCAAATCCTTTGCCGAGATAATCTCCGTAAATCTCGCTCCATCCGTTATCTTTGAGAAAAATTTATTAACATCTGCTAGCGTTATTTCTTCTAACGCCTTGAGGCTTAGATCGTGCTCGTCTTGCTTACTAAGCTTTACATTGCCGTTTTGTACGAAATCAAGTAGTGCCCCTATTTGCGTACTTTGTGTATCGTTTTTAAGCAGATCGGCTTGCACTTGATGTTTAAATTCCGCCTTAACGCTATCAAAATCGTCATTGTTAAATCCGTGTTCGCGCACCCCTTTGATCGCGCTAAAAAGACTACTTAATGTGGCGTTGGCGTCGAAATTAAAAATATTCGCGCTTATGCTGTATAGTCTGCGGTTTTTAAACAGATCGTCCGAGCCGAAATAGGCTTTAAGCGGAATTTTGGCATTCACATTCATCGCATCGTATCCAAGCTCCATCAGCCTCGATACGTAGGCTTGCAGCCACTCATTCTTAAGTGCGCCGTAGCTTCTTAGCGGCTCATATTTGCCTGCGTAAAGCACGCTAGCGACATTAGTGCCGAGCTCAGGTTCTACGGTGCTTGCTAGCCCGCCTTCAAATGGGCGTAGGCTAAGATCGCGCGGGATTTTTTCGCCGTGCGCAGAAAGAGAGCTAAAATTTTGCTTGATTAAGTTTTTAATCTGCTCAACGTTTACGTCGCCCACGACTATGATACTAATGGCGCTAGGAAGGTAGTTGCGCGCATAGAATTTTTTTAGTTGCTCGCCGGTGGCGCCTTTGATGATTTCATTTTGTCCGATCGGAAAGCGTCTGGAAAATATAGAATTAGGGTATAAATATGTGGCGCGCTTTTCGTAAAAGCGCCTCTCAAAGCCTTTTTTTGCTTCTTCTAATATGACGCCCTTTTCCTTTTGCGTTTCGTTCTCGTCAAATTTTACGCCGCCTGCATAATCGCGCAGTACCAAAAATATGTCCTTTAGTGTCTCGTCGCTTACTTGGGCTTGGATGTTGTATGTGGTGTTTTCAAAGCCAGTCTGTGCATTGAGATCGGCGCCGAATTTTACTCCCAGGCGCTGCAGGGTATGGACTAGCTCGTTTTTATCGAAGTGCTCACTGCCGTTAAATGCCATATGCTCGACGAAATGCGCAAGACCCTGTTCGTCATCATTTTCATCAACACTGCCCGCAGCTACGTTGAGGTAAAAAAGCGCGCTATTTTTTGGCACGTCGTTTTTGAGGATATAAAATTTCACGCCATTTGCCAGCTCGCCGTGCACTACGCTAGGATCGAGCTTAAGCGGCGCGTCCGGGTTGGTATCTGCGGAGTAAAGGCTCAAAGAGCAAAGCAGGGTGGTGATAAAAAATATAAACTTTTTCATAATTGTCCTTGGATTTAAAAACTTGCGATTGTAACAAAAGCTAGTTTAAAGTATGATTTTGCGAGCTTTGTTATGGATGGAATTTTGCCAAGGATTTGGGATTTTACTTGCGGTTTTAAAATTTTACTTGCAGAATTGAGAGGAATGGAATTTTTGGAATTTTTGGAATTTTTGGAATTTTTGGAATTTTTGGAATTTTT
>CAUUSU010000185.1:0-3910 GCA_963547835.1 uncultured Campylobacter sp. | reverse complement strand
CCCGCGAAATGGAAACAGCGTTTTGTCGCTGCCGAAACGCGAGCTTTTGCCGCCGCAGAGAATGACGCAGGTTTTCATCGAAATTTCACCGGCTTTCATCGATCTTTATCGTGGCGAAATTTTAAATTTGAAAGTAAAATTTGAAAAGAGCGCGGGCATATTAGTCTTTTTGCATATATTTGGCTTTGCCAAGGGCATTATTTGCGATGAACTGATAAAGGCTCGGCGCTTGAAGCTTGGCTAACTCGGGGTATTTGGCTTTAAGCGTCTTCCAGATATCATAGACTCGCATACCGCTTGCGTAAAGCTTCATAATCTCGCTAAAATGCGGATCGTAAAGGCTCGGCTTTTTATACAGCGAGAGTTTGCGGTCGGTATCCAGCACCGCGTTTGCCTCGATAAAAGTCGCTATATCGCGCTCGCTTACTTTAGCAAAATCCTTTTCGTAATGAGCCTTCATATATTTTAAAATTTCTTTATTGCTAACGCCTTGGAAATGCATTTTCTTGATCTCGAAGCGATATGCGTATAAGAAATCTTCGCTTTTTTTGGCGGTTGCGCGAAGCCTTGTTTTTTCATCTTTGAACGTCACGGAGATAAAGTGCGTAAGCCCTGCGGCGGTGACGGCGCTTTTAAACGCTTCATCCTCCTCGCCGATCTTTTTTAAGATCGCCTTGACGGTGTAGCCCTCGGCGATGAGGTTTGAAATTTTATCTTTATAAGGTTTGTAGTCGAATCGCACGCGCCTAAAGCCCGTCTCGACACTGATTTTTTTATAGATCCTCGCATGCTCTCTAGATGTAAAATACCTTGATTTCAGCCCTTTGCGGAGTTGTTCGGCAACCGCGGTAAAATCGTCATAATCGGCGATAGACGCGATTAATTCCTTTTCGTTTACGACCCTGCCGTTAACGACCGCGATGGTAATGACCTTCATATTTTCTCCTTTGATTGGGCACAATTCTAACTTAAAACTATAAACTCAAATTTAATTATTTATTATCAAGGATTGCGGAGGATTTGCGTTTGCAAGGTAAAATTTTACGCGCTAAGATTTAGCATTTTGATTGATTTTTATATCTTTTTTGTGCTTGTTCTCACGCTGCTTTTTTATACTTTTTTTGTGTAGAGATGAAGCGGGTTTGCAGATATAAATTTTACCCGCAAACTTTAACTAAATTACCCGCACAAATTAGCTTTTTTTAAACGAAAAAAGCTTTTTGATCTTCGTAAGCCCAAGCTTCATGCCGCTATATTTCATCATCTTAGCCATATTGACCCACATTTCACGCTCGTAGCACGGATGCGGGCAGTGGTGACAGCGTGGCTTTTCGGTATGCGGGCAGGCACCAAGGCGCGCGTAGGCATAGCGTAGCATTCGCTCGCAGTCGCTACAGAGATGAAAGTGCGTCTGCACTAGCCCCTTATCGTCTTTGTAGTCATGAAGCACAGCGCCATCTTTTTTAAGCGCATCCGCATGCTTGCCATCGCAGTAAATTTGGATAAATTTCGTCACCGTATTTACTTCGTAAATAAATTTTTCGCTCGTCATCTTTGATCCTTTGGGCGGATTTTATCTAAAAGAGACAAAAATACTCTTGAGCACGCTCAAGCTAAAATTTATAGAATTTTAAAATTTCGCGGAATTTCGCTTTATCTTTCGACCTTGTTGCTTAATAGAGTCGCGATGAAGCGTGTTTTGTCATTTGAGGCAAGCGCGATTTGCAAGCTCATCGTAAGCGGCACAGCCAAAAATAGCCCGCCGATACCAAGCACAAAGCCCCACAGCAGCAGCCCCGCAAGCACGCTAATCGTTGAGAGCCCGAGCCCTTGCCCTAAAAATCGCGGCTCGATGATATTTCCGATCGCTACGTTTACGACCAAATAGATTGCGATAGTCCAGATGCTAGAGCTTATATCCATCGTAGCTAGCGTCACGAAAAGTGTCGGAAAGACCGCTACGATCGAGCCAATGGTGGGGATGAAATTTAGCACGAAAGCTAAAATCCCCCACAGCGCGGCATATGGAACACCAAGAGCCCACAGCCCAAGTCCGATGAGCGCGCCGGTGCAAGCTGAAGCTATAGTTTTAATTAGCAGATATTTTTTGAGGCTGGAGGCAAATTTCTTCACGAAAGTGTGCGTAGCGCGGCTACTTTGCGAAAAATAGCGGATTTTCTCGTCGATCACGGAGCTTTCAAAGACCATAAATGAAACCATTATAAAAATGAAAAATCCCGTCGAGACTATAGAGCCTGTTTTGCGCAGTAGTGCAGATAGCTGCGCGGCGGCTTCGCTCGGATCGATGCCTAGGCTTGTGGCGTTAAGCTCTATGCTAAATCGAGAGAGCTTCGCGCTCACGCCTCCTAGCACCTCTTCAAATTTTGCTTGAAGCTCGGGCAGGCGCGCTGAAAATTCCTTGATCGCATCAAAGATGACTGCGCCGAAAAACACTATAATCGCTAAGAAAGCAAAAGTGATGATGAGGAAACTAAAGACGCGCCCGACGCGGATCTTTTGGACATAAAGCACCAGCGGCGAGACTAGCACCGTGATGAAAATAGCTAGCAAAAATGGCACGACGATAGCCTGCGCGGCTTTAAGACCAGCCAGGATGATTACGACGCAGGCAACCGACATCAAGGACATTTGAAGCTTCAAGGATTCTCCTAAATTTGACATTTTCGCAGAGCTTTTACGCGAAATTTTGATGAAAGGATTTTAACTAAAATTCCATAAATTTTAAGACGGAATTTTAAAATTTCATCGCAGAATTCTAAGATATGCGCAAATTCTTAGCGGGCGCAAGAAAAGTTAGAATTTTTTGCTAAAATTTTGCAAAATTTACACGAGCAGGATCGAAAATGAAACTTCCCAAACAGCTTTTAGACCGCTACGGCGCCGAGCGTCAAAGCGCGGGCGAGGCGCAGCGGACGGCGAATGAGATCGCCTTCGCGCCGGTGGTCTTTCAAGTCTCGAGGCTGATGAAAAAATTTGGAATTTTAAGCGCACTTCATGAGGCACGTGACGGGCTAAGCATAAGTGAGATCGCGCAGAAGACCTCGCTTAGCGAATACGCCGTAAAGCTGCTTTTGGAAAGCTCGCTTAGCATCGGCACGGTGCTACTTAGCGGCGAGAGATTTCGGCTCAGCAAGGCGGGGTATTTTCTACTCACCGACGAGCTGGTGGACGTTGATATGGACTTCATCCACGACGTGTGCTATGAGGGGCTATTTAGGCTCGAAGAGACGCTAAAATCGGGCAAACCCGAGGGGCTAAAGGTTTTTGGGCAGTGGGCTACGATCTACGAGGCGCTTTCGCATCTGCCGCCGCACGTGCGCAAAAGCTGGCTCGCGTTTGATCATTTTTATTCGGATTTGGCGTTTGAGCCCGCGCTAAAGATCATTTTCTCGCGCAAGACGGATAAAATTTTAGACGTAGGCGGCAACACGGGGCGCTTTGCTAAGCGGTGCGTGAGTTACGACAGAAATGTGCGCGTCACGATAATGGATCTTGCGGGGCAGATCGCGCTGATGAAAGACGCCGTCGCAGGCGCGCAGGGAGCTGAGCGTATAGAGGGGCTTGCGGCCGATTTGCTGGATGCTGCTACGCGCTTTCCGCGCGGCTTTGACGCGATCTGGCTCAGTCAGTTTCTGGACTGCTTCGCAGAGAAGCAGATCGTAAGCATCCTCTCGCGTGCGGCGGAGTCGATGAGCGCGAAGGCGCGGCTTTATATTTTGGAGCCGTTTTGGGACAGGCAGCGCTACGAAACCGCCGCGTATAGCATGACGCAGATCAGCGTGTATTTCGCCGCTATGGCAAATGGCAATAGCAAAATTTATCATTCGGACGATATGATTAAATTTGCGCAGAGCGCAGGGCTTAAAATTTCGCAAATTCACGACGGACT
>CAUUSU010000184.1:0-3913 GCA_963547835.1 uncultured Campylobacter sp. | reverse complement strand
CGATGGATAAGTAAAAAATGGCAGAGCAAAAAGTTAGTCTAAATTTGCTAGGCTTACCGATCAGTCTGCGTTTTAAGCGGATGAAATACGCGCGCATCCGCATTAACAAGGACTGCGAGATCAGCGTGAGCGTGCCGCGCTCCTACACCGTGACGCAAGCGAAAGACTTCATCCTAAAACACGAAAGCTGGATCCGCCAAACGCTAGAGCGGCTGCGAAGCAAGCTTTTAGCAAGCGACGAGATTAGAATTTTAGGCAAAATTTACAAGCTGAAATTTAGCCGCGAGGTCGAGCTTGGCGCGAACTGCGGCGCGAGTAAAAATTTAGACAATGGCGATGCGCAGGGCTACGTAGGCAGCAGCGTAAGCCATTTGAGCGGCGGCGTAAATTCAGCTCATTTACAAAGCGGCGCAAGCATAAGCGGTAGCGGCAGCGATGTGAGCGGCAGCGCAAACAATGCTATGGGCGGTATGAATGACGGTACGGACGGCGGCACGGCAAGTGAAATTTTAAAATTTCACTCGGGCGAACGCACTTCGCAAAGTGGTGCGGCGGGCGAGAATTTGAAATTTGACCTACCGGACGATGCTGCGCAAGGGCTCGCGCAACAGAACGAAATGCGACAAAGCAGCGGGTTTATAGATACAGCGGCTCAAAATGGCGCAGCGGACGCGGATTTGGAATTTAATCTCGCGCGAGAGGACGCAAGCCTGGAAGGCGGCGAAAATTTAAAATTTCACTCAAATGCTTTGGGCACGCGGGGGCAAAATTTAAATTGCGGCGGCGCACAAAATTTAGCGGGCGAGGGGTTTTTAAAATCTAGCCATATCCGGACAGAAGCGCTAGAGCAAAACGGCGGAGAGCAATCCTACGGCGAAATTTTAAAATTTCACTCGGACGGGCGCGCTCTGCAAAACGACGACGCAGGTAAATTTAACTCCGCCGCAAGCGATCAAATTTTAAAATTTGACCCTGCCGCAAGGGGCGGAATTTTAAAATTTAAACCTGTCGCGGGTGAAGGAATTTCAAAATTTAAACTCGCCGAGAGCGGAGAAATTTCAAATTTTAGCTCTGCCGCGAGTGAGGAAATTCCGCTCATGAGCGAAAGAATTTCAAAAGCCGCGAGCGAAAACGCGCCGCAAAATGTAGCGCAAAGCGCGCAAGCGGAGGAGCGCAACGAGCCAGATTTTACGATCAAAAATTTTATCCAAAGCTCTAAATTTAAAGATAAAATTTTTATGTCACGAGGCGTGATCTTTTGCGAGAGCGAGGGCGAGTTTGCGGCGTTTAAAAAGGCCTTTGCGCTTGAGCTTTATCTGCGCTATATCGAGAAATTTTCGCCGCGGATAGGCCGCAAGATCGCGCGGGTGCGGGTGCGCAAAATGCAGACGCGCTGGGGCAGCTGCAACCATGCAAAGGGCTATCTCAACTTCTCGCTAAGCCTGATAGAGCGGGATCCGCGCTTCGTCGAATACGTCGTGCTGCACGAGCTCGCGCACCTCATCCACGCAAACCACGGAGCGGATTTTTACGCGCTCATCGCGCAGATAATGCCCGATTTTAGGGCACGTATCAAGCTGGGCAAGGGCTAGTTCGCAGGCAGGGTGCCCGTTTAAATTTTACGCCACTGCGGAACAGTTCTTGCCGCAGTCGATAAATTTTAACCGATCTTCCGTCACGCCGTAGCCACGCAACCCTCCCGAACCTGCGCGGCACAGGCGGCGAAATTTCGCAAATTTTCGCGGATCCAAACGCTAATCTAAAGTCGCAAATTCCACGTATCTCTCCATCGCAACCAGCAGGAGCCAGCGCGCGGTAGGGCTGAAAAAATAGTGGTGTTCTGGAACCTGCTCCATTATAAATTTTAAAAAATCGTAAAAATATTCAGGCACAAATTTAACCTCGGCGCTCGTTAAACTATCGCCCAGATAGCAGATTTCGCCGCCTAAAATCCTCGCTTTTACCGCGGGGTTTGCGTCTATGAAGCTCTTAGCATCAGCAAAGCTCAGGCAGTCCGCGGTCGCGTAATCTTTCAATCCCCGCAAGACGGGCTTGGAGCCGATGAAGGCGAAATTTTCCTCTATAAAGCGCGCTCCGCCCTCGCTTACCCGCCAGCGATCGCCCAAGCTCGATAAAAACGCAAACATCTCATCATCCGCGGATTTGAAATTTGTAGGCTCATTTTTGCGATCCATCTTTGTCCTTTTTAAATTCATAGTTGCTTTTATTTTGAAATTTTTACGATAAAGAACAGAAAATATGTTTGATTTAATCTTTTTAAAATCATTATATTGAATTAGGCTAATCAAGGTTTTCCGAGCTCTTTTTATTTCAAGCGAAATCCTTTACCGCCCTTTAAAATTCAACCAATTCAAATAATCGTTCTTTCTTTATTTTTTTGAACTTTATTTATTTGTTATCATCAGTGAACTGCTCTTTGACAAGATCTTTGATATCGCTTTTAATACTTTTAGTATCAACTATTGAATCCTCACCCAGCTTCTGAAATTTTTCTTTATCTGCCTTCGTATATTCCTGTTCATCATCATATTTTTTTGTGATCAACCGAATCATCTTGCGACGCAAAAACTTCTCATCTCTAATATTTGACCTCTCTTTGATCCACCCAATTAGTAATACCATCAACATTATAAAACCAATATAACCTAGAATTGGATACATAATCGATACTAATTTTTTAAAGCCCATAAAGGATAATATATACCCTACAACTACGGTGCCAATCATAATTGGATAAAAACGTTTTGATTGATTAGATGAGAAACGTTTTGCTAAGGCATAGAATAAACTGAAAGCAGTATTAAAGATCAAGCCGAAGATAACAAGTGCATACACAAACGCAAATGCAGGGTGAATCTGTTTGGCAATAGCCAACATAGGAATATCAACAGTCGTTGCAAGTTTTACATTTGCATATAAGATACAGGTTGTAACTGTGATGATAATACCGATTATAAATCCACCCAAAGTACCACCTTTTTCTGCTACACCAATCCTCATAATGGATCCCCCTAATACAAAAGCCATTGATACACCTGTCATAACGCAGAGCGAAAAATAATTCAGAACAGAAAACCAGATATTTGGCATTGGAGTAGAGATTGTATTTGCAATTGTTTCTAATTCTTTAAAATCAAAACGTTGACTTGCAAAGGTATACACTGCCATAATCATAATCATGATAAAAATAATAGGCGTAAATATTCCGATCGCATTCGTGATTTTTTCAAAATTAAGAAAGCTAACAAGGATTATCAATACGGCACATAGGAGTGCTCCTGACCAGAATGGCATGCCAAATTGCTGATTAAGATTTGATCCAGCCCCGGCAATCATGACAAAACCTACCACAAAACAGCAAATAATTAAAGAAATATCAAGAATTTTATTAGTGATAGATCCAGCAATTTGTGAAAGAACTTCAAAGTGATCATTGGATCTAAAATAACTACCGAATGTAATAATGATTTTACCAAAGACGGCATTGAGGATACCAAGAATAACGGCTCCAAGAATACCCCATTTGCCAAAACTGACGAAATATTGCATCAGATCCTGACCGGACGATAATCCAGCACCGACAATAACCCCAACATATGCTAACGCTACATTTAAAATTTGTTTTAACATCATCCTACCTCTTAATTATAAAAATTTTAATTTGCTTTACTAATATTAATAATCTTTAAATTTAAATAATATTAAATGCTAATTAAATTTTATCCAAATAATGACACGAAATTTACACCGAAATTACATCCAAACTCTTAGCGAGATTCCAGGCGAAAATCCCGTACTTTGGTGAATAAAACCGCGAGATCGCCGCGCAAGACAAATCAAGACAAATCAAGACAAATCAAGACAAATCAAGACAAATCAAGACAAATCAAGA
>CAUUSU010000183.1:0-3922 GCA_963547835.1 uncultured Campylobacter sp. | reverse complement strand
GACGAGAAGCTGCTTGCCGTGCCGGTTAGCAAGATCGATCCGCGATATGAGGGCATTAAATCTATCTCCGATCTGCCTAAAGCGACGCTGGATAAGATCAAAAATTTCTTCGAAACCTACAAGCTTTTAGAGCCGAATAAATGGGTCAAAGTGAAGGATTTCGCAAGCGCCGCGGAAGCTGAGAAAATTCTAGATAAAGCGATTAAAGCTTATAAATAATCCTTTTTTGCGCGTTCGGCGCTAAAATTTAATCAAAATTTGACCGAGCTGATCGGTCAAATTTATCTTTGAATTTTAATTCTATAAATTTTCAAAATTTTATAATATTTTAAATTCCGTGCAAATTTTACCTGAAGCCCGCGCTTGGTTTTTATCACTCGTTTTTCGGCGGCTAAGTAGTCTGGATTATTTAAATAAAATTTTTTAAAACTACATTGCGCGAAATAGCGCGACGGGGATCGGAGCTTTATACGTTAACAACGGAGAAATTTCGCGAGCTAAAATGCTTTATATAGACCGTAGTTAAAATTAAAAATTCGCTATCTTGATTTTTGAAAGAGATCGCGGGCGTCATTGCAAAATTACGAAGCTGATGTCATCACAGACAAGAGCCTTTGGTCTGCCACGCTACGTAAAATTTTAAAATTTAAAAACATCACAAAATTATAGGATATCGCATAGTTAGCAAGCCGCAGCTAGTGATAAAATTTCTATACCGAAAGTGCAGCGGCATTTGTGCAGTTACGCGTTTTATAAAATTCTATAAATTTTTCGCTAGATCGTCGCAGAATAAAATTTAACCCACTCTTTTTATATAAACTTTTGCCGATCTGGAAAGCAGCTGAGAGATTTGATAAGCGGCACTCTTGTTTATACGCTCAAAAAGTAGCTGCGGTTTTACCGAGCCGTTTAGAATTTTAAAGATCAAAATTTGGACTAGATATTAAATTTAGTCCAAATTTTATTGAAATTTACAAGGTAAGTTCGAAGGTCAGCTTAAAATTTCGCCCCGGGGCGTAGAAGCGGTTTATGCCTAGACTATCTGATTTGCGAACCATATTCGTGGTGCCGAAAGACCTTACCGATCTGGCAGATTCCCAAGTTAGATACTTTTCGTCCGTTATGTTGTAGCAGCCGAATCTGAAGGTTAAATTTTTAGTTGGCTTGACGTATGTTACTAGGTCTAGTACTTTGTAGCTGGAGCTTAACCAGTGCGCTCTGTAATCGGTTACCGGATGTCCGTTTATAGGATCTCCGCTTTGCTTTTCGTTTTTCCAAAACATATTGTAGGTATCTTCGGGCTTTTTGGCCGAGACGGTCGTTAGGTACAGATCGACTCCGAATTTGTCATTTTTCTCGGCATAGCCCACGTTATATACCGAAGTTTTTGGCTGTATCGCATTCATCGGCACTAAACCGTCATCATCGGTTAAAATTTTTCCCTTTTGTTTCGTAAATTTATATCCTACATAAAATCCGCCCAGACTATCGGAGATATCGCTTAGATTAAATTTAGAGCTTATCTCTATGCCGTGTACCTTAGCTCTTTGCCTATTTACGTTTTGATACATATCGAAATCAAGCGCGCTATTCGCGTTCGTATTGACCCTTTTTGTGCCTTGGTATTCCAGATCTAAGAAGTCTTGATAGTCCGTCTTAAACCTACTAATCGTAATATAACTTTGGCTTTCACTATGAAATGTAACGGCTACCTCTTTGGTTTTAGCTATTTCGGGCCTTAGATCTACATTGGGTTTTATCGTAAAATCCGGATGCTTAAACGCAAGATATAGCTCATCTGTAGTAGGAGCCCTAAAGGCCTTTGAATACTTCGTTTGAATTCTTATGAACTCAAGAGGGTTAAAATTTAAACCCACAGCGTAGGAGTTGTTTTTATACTCCTTCGGCTTTGACATATACTCTATGTTTCGCTCGGCATTCGTCGCATTTAGCGCATCTACTTCGGCTTGCTTTGCTAGGTATGCGTTCCTGGCTGCCACATAATCCGACCAATTTGGATAGTCGCTCCACTTAGGCTCCGGAAGCGGATTTTTAGCAAGCGGTATAAATAATCCCTCAACCATGCCGTCGGGGATCTTCGGAGTCTTGCCAGGAACATAGCCGGGTTTATATCTTACTCTATCGTATCTATAGGCTAGATTGAAATCAAAAAAGTCATTTACTATAACGTCGTCCGCTACGTGAAAGACTCCGTTTTTGCTTTCGACCGGTATTAAAAATGATGTTTCAGGCTCAGTTTTAGGGCATTTCAGTGCATTGAATGCATCTGCACCTTGGCAGTCACCTGGAGCGGTATCTGCCCACCATTGAGGATTCGTAGCGTCAAAACCCGCTCTATTTACCATAGATTTATCGGTTTTTATATATTTTAATCCATATGAAAGGCTATTTTCCACACTCAAAAGATTAAAATCTTTGCTAAAATCTAGATCAAACTGCTTAGTATCGGTATTTAGATCCCTTTCTTTCCAATCTCTATCAAGATAGCCTTTTGAGCCGGGCAAGAGCATCTTAAAGTCCCTAGAAATGTCTGTTACCATACCATTACCGCCCATATAGGTATAACTAGGTTTAATTACCTTATATCTCTTTCCGTTTAACGTTTCTTCGTGTATATCAAATTTATAGTTGGTTCCATTTGAGCCCGTGAAATTATAAGTTGGATTATTTAGGGGTAGACTCATTTTCTCTATTGGTTTATTAGAGTCCGAAGGGATTCTATAAAGTGTTAACGGACCGTTGCAATTAAATTCTTCGCAGTTTAATTTCATATCGCTTATACTTGGAATACCATAGCCCGATGAATACGCTTTTCCGTTTGAATCAATTAATCTCGTCATTCCTCCCGGGCCGCCTCTATCTATGTTAAATTCGTTTCCGTTTGAGTCTACTATATTATTGTTGCCATCTCTTTTTATTATAGGGTTTGCTATTGCTGCGCAGTTATCGCCCCTGCAATACTCTTCCGTTCTTGCTCTTTGTTTAATTCTTTGATTCGAGAATGAGAATTTTACGCTATCCCAAAGCGGCGTTTCGGTAAAATTTTCGTAAGCAATACCTCTATTTTCTCTCTTGCTAAGATCGTCCGTGTATCTCTCTCCGAGCTTGCTTTCGAAAAAATCGGGGTTGGTGATTGATCTTGGATAGAGAGTATATGAGTAGTCGTTGCCTTTCGATCTATTTTTAGAATCATCATTCATGAGGGTAATTCTATTTTCATCATTTGGCTGAAAGGATATTTTAACTAAGGTGCTCTCTTTTTTGATAGTATAAGGATCAGTTTGCTCCCTCTCCTTTCCTCTTACACTATCGTCGTAAGTGCCATATCCGTAGTTTCTAAGTTCATGAGAATTTCTATCGGTTCTGATTACTAAAAAGTCAAACCAATTAACTTTCGCAGCTAGAGTATGAGATCTCATTTTCTCCTTATCTCTGCTAGAAATACCCGCTTTAAAGCCGTAAAACCAATTTTTATCGATTAAATAATCCCGTGCATCCTTGGTCTCGAACATAACGGAGCCTCCAAGTGCGCCAGAACCCGCTTTTATCGAGTCTGCGCCCTTGGTGATAGTAGCTTGTTTGACGTTTTCCATCTCGACGCCGTTTCTAGTGTTATTAAAGTTTCCATATCCTTCAAAGATCTCTTTAAAGCCTTGTGAGCTTAAAGTCTCTGCTTGATGAAGTCCGTCTATCGTGATGGCGACGCGGTTTTCGTCCACTCCGCGGATCGAGTAGCCGCTAGAGCCCATCCTGCCCGCTTCAACGACGCTAACCCCCGTTTCATATTTTACGAGGTCTCTAGTGTCGGAGACTTGCTGCTTTTCTAGTGTTTTGGCGCTCTTTTTGGTTTCGCCGACTTTTTTGGTAAGCGGGTCGCTTTCTACGTTTCCCGTAACATTGA
>CAUUSU010000182.1:0-3937 GCA_963547835.1 uncultured Campylobacter sp. | reverse complement strand
TCGATCGAGATGAGCTGAGCGTTTTTATCATTTAGACTTTGCTTTAGGTTTTTTACGAACTCCGCTTCGTTCGCATTCGCGCCAAGCACAAAAGCCGCACACGCAGCCAAAATGTAGATGATTTTTTTCATAGCTTTCCTCCCCTTAAAATTTCGCCAATTATATCAATTTAAAATAAAATTTGTTATAATCGCGCCTCATTAATTTAAGGAGAAATTTATGGCTTATTCAATGGGCGATCTAAAAAAAGGTCTAAAAATCGAGGTGGACGGAATTCCGTTTAAAATCATAGAATACCAACACGTAAAACCGGGCAAAGGGCCTGCTTTCGTACGCGTTAAAATAAAATCTTTCATTGATGGCAAGGTGCTTGAAAAGACCTTCCATGCGGGCGATAAATGCGAAGCGCCGAATCTTGAGGAAAAAGAGATGCAGTATCTCTACGACGACGGCGAGGCGTGTCAGTTCATGGATACCGATAGCTACGAACAGATCGCGATTAGCGACGAGGATGTGGGCGAGGCGAAAAAATGGATGCTTGACGGCATGATGGTAAATATAATGTTTTACAACGGCAAAGCGATCGGCGTGGATGTGCCGCAGGTGGTGGAGCTTAAGATCGTAGAAACTGCGCCGAATTTCCGCGGCGATACGCAGGGCAGCAACAAAAAGCCCGCCACGCTTGAGACCGGCGCCGTGGTGCAGATCCCGTTTCACGTGCTCGAAGGCGAAGTCATCCGCGTAGATACCGTCCGCGGCGAGTATATCGAGCGCGCAAATAAATAATCCCCCCTCCCTCCCTGTTTTTGCGAAATTTTGATTTCGCAAAAATTTCTCTTTCTTTTAAAATTTATAAACTCCGAGCGATAAATTTAAACCGCGATCGTCGCGTAAATTTTGATTAAAATAGCTTTTCAAATTTGCCGAAATGCGGGATAATTTAGTCTAAGCTTTACGCAGCGTTGATTTTGGCAAAATTTAGGATAGTTTTACGATTAAATTTAGGGATATTAAATTTGAGTATAAAAAACGCCCGAAAGCAAATCTTACGACCCACTTTCGGGCTTTGAGCTAGGCTGCAACTTTAATTAGATTTAAAATTTCACCTTCACTTGGGAAACGAGGCTTAGCAAAATCTTTATTAAAGAAAAGCTTTCTGCCGTCAACTTCTACTAGAAAGTCTCCGCTGCCACCAGGGACCAACTCGACAACTGCATCCTTATAGACGCCTGTTATTTCATCTCTCACACGGAGAGCTTGCGGTCTATAAGATCAAGAATTACAATAAGTAATTACGACCTTCATCTTTATTCCTTTCTAAAAAAGTGCCACATTGTAGCAGATCTAGCTTAAATTTTAATATAAAGGCTCAATTTCGCGCGCCTCAGCAGTTAAAATTTACGAGCGAAATTTCAACATTTGCAAAGCTCTAAATTTCACTGCTGCGAGCCCAAGGCTAGTCTTCAAATTTTAAAATTTCATCGTAGCAGAGATAAAAATCGCAGCCGTGCGCATGGAATTTCTTATCGCCGTGAAAGTGTCCGAAATACCACCGCCCAGGCCTTACGAGCTCAAAGATCCGCTCCAGATACTCAGACGTTTTATCGGGAGTGCTTTTGCCGCACCAAAGGTATTCTTTTAAAAATTTCATCGCAAACCACGGCGCCGTGTGGCTCAACACCGCATCGATCCGCCCGCCCGCGGCGATGAAATCGCGCGCATTTTGCATCGCGCAAGCAAACTCCTCCTCGCTTGGAATCTCGCGCGCCCACCAGCTAAGCCCCGGTATCCGATGCGCCTTATCGACGCTAAGCGCGCCGCCGAAACACAAAAAATGTCGCCCCGCAATCTCGTAAATTTCGCCGCGCCGCAGCCAAAAAATATTCTCGCCGCCCACGCTCACGGTGCCGCCAAATTTCCGCTCGCGCGGCAGCTCATCCAGCATATCGAAATTTTCGTGGTTGCCGTCTATGAAAAGAAGTGTAGCAGGGAAATATCTTTCTATATTTTTGCGCGCCATAAATTCATCTATCCGCTCGCTCCAAAACAGCCCGAAATCTCCGAGCACGATGACGAAATCATCGGCGCTAAGCCCGCCGGCAAAGGCTTTGTTCGTTATTTTGCCGATCTCGTTTATGCCGTGTGTATCACCGCAAAGATATATCATATTCCTCTCCTTTAATCTGGCTCGCCGCGCTTTGCCGCAGCCCGTGCGAATGAAATTTGAAGCGCTAAATTTACGCGGCACACGCGTCGCACAGACCTTTCACCCCTAGCCGTAACCACATAAATTTAATCCAAATTAAAAGCGTAAATTTGGGCGACGAAATTTTAAAAGCGCGGGCATCAAGCCTGTCGCCGCACAAATTTAAAGCCGCGGCTTCTGATTTAAATTTCGCGGCGCAGATTTAAGCGGCGAAATCCGAGTAGGCACAGCTTTGCTTACTGCCGCTAAATTTTAAATTTAGCGACGGACTTTGTAAATTTTATAGCGAACCACGTAAATTTAGCGGCGGATTGTGCAATTTCCGCAAAAAGCTTTGTAAATTTTCACAACGAACTTTATAAATTCCACAACAAGCCGCCTAAATTTAAAGATTAATTTTAAAGCCTGCCGCGCAATTTCGTCGCTAGCGCTGCGCCGATTTTTTCGTAGCCCTCTTTTTGCAAGTGGATTTCGTCAGGGCGGATCAGCCCACGCTCGCGCCAGCCACGCCAGCCGCCATCCTCATCCATAAGACCGGCTATGTCGTAAAACATAGCCCCTTCGTCTCGCGCCAGATGCGCTAGCACCTCCGCAGCGCGTGAGGCGTTTGGCACTTTAGGGCTTCGCGGCGGCGCTACGAGCAGGATTTTTGCGCCAGGAGCTGCAGAGCGGACGGAGTGAAGCAGCCCACGGACGCTTTGGTAGAATTTTTGCTCATCAAATTTCGGATCCATCGCGTCGTTTGTGCCATAAGCGATAACTACGAGATTGTATCTAAGTCCCGAAAAATCCCTACCAAAGGCATCTGCGCCCCATTTTTCATAGAGGTTGCTAAACGCGCCGTTGCTCGCGCAAGAGTCTGCAAAGCGCGCGTTTTTGCGGTAAATTTTATATCCTCCAAGTTCTGCTCCATCACGCAGCGATCGAATTTCGATAGGAAATCTAAGTCGCAGCTTAGAATACTCCCATTTCTGCGGCACTTCTTGCGAAATATACGCGCTTAGCCCACTTGCATCGCGTACGCGAAAAATCTCGCCACTCTGATCCGATTTATGCAAAATTTCGACATAAAAATCGCCGCTAAGCTGCTTTAGCTCCAGTCGCACGTTAGCGCCCTTTTTGCCGGTAGCGATCACTCCGCATAGCGGAAAATCGGGGTCTTGCTCGGTGCGGGATGAGATTACATTAAAGCCGCTTTGCTTAAATTCTATGTTTTCGCTTTTGTGATATTTAGGCATCATTGCAGGCACGAAGCCGACGCTGTTTTGCACGAAAAAGCCGTGTCTGAAAGCATCTATCAGCGCGTCGCTTCCTAAGTGCGAATCACCAAAAAATTTCACTCCAAAGCCCGCAGAGCTTTTTGCATTTGCGGAATTTATGCCGCGAACGCCTGCGTTTGCCGCGCATCCGCTTAATAATACGGCAAATAAAATCGCTATAAATTTACTCAACTTCAATCCTTGATAAAATTTCTTTCGCTACCGCTTCGCAACCCTCTTTGCTCATATGAATGCCGTCGTCTTGGCGCACGCGCACGAGCTTGGAGCCGCTTTGCAGATAAGTTTTATAGACGCCTTTTTCGCACACCAGCGGGGTTGTTTGCATAAAATACCCGCCAAGCGCCATGCTGGCGTCGGCATATATTTGATTTAGCAGCTGCGTTTTCTCCTCAAAATCCGGCTTTTGCATACACGGCATCGCTAGCCACAGCACTCCCGCGCCGTGCGAGTG
>CAUUSU010000181.1:0-3939 GCA_963547835.1 uncultured Campylobacter sp. | reverse complement strand
TGCGGAGCGGATTTTTGTAAATTTCATCGAGCAAAAACGCGCCGAAGGGCTGAAAGGTAAGGCGCAGCTCTTTGGCAATCCAGAGCAGAAATTCATTCTTAAAAGCCTCTTCGCTGAGCGATTCAAATTTACGCGAAATACGCACGGCTAGGTATTTGTAAGCAGGATAAGCAAGAGCTAGCAGTACCAATAAAAACAGGAATGAGAAATCTCCGAAATCCTTGCGCATAGCAATAAACAGCGCCAGCACTACCGCCGCCACGCCGCCACGCGCCTTCCAAAGCGCCACATTGCGCGCTCCATCTAGTTTTTGCTTTTTTAATTCGTAAGAAACAAGGCTCATCGCTATCCCCGTGAGTGAAATTTGACGCTCATTATAGCGAAAAATGGGATTAAATCAAGCCATATGATAAGCGTGTCGCTATTTATAAGGTGGGTTTTTATAATAGCTCAAAAGCATAGAAATCGCCGTCTTTTTCTCTACATTTTACAATATCGCCGTATTTGAATTCTAAAATTTCATCCAGTTCGGATTCAAATTTCGTCGTATCGGTAATTTTAAAAATATATTGCGCGATTTGAACGGCCTTTACCGGGCGCCATACATTAATATCTTCATTCAAAATTTTTATAAAAATTTCTTTATCGGTCGCGCTCGCCATATTAAATCTTTCTGCCATTTTATCTAAAATTCTTTCTGCCTAGCCACAATTTAAGATACTTTAATACGGGTCTTAAATAATCATTAGTAGCGTTGGCTTTAAAGGTGCTTATGTCTGATTCTATCAAATACCAGCTATATCCGTCATCCTTTAAAATATTCATTTTGCGATGTTTGGCCTCAGCGTTTGCGTCCGATATCTCTATATCCAGTACTTTATTTGCGATATTCATCTGCACCGATAGATTAGGGCTTAGATCATATATGAAGCGGTTAAGATCCTTGATGATATGGGTATTATATACGTCATCGATCATTTCGGCTCTTCTCTTCCTAAAAATTTCCTCTTCTATTGGGTCTCCGTCGATAAGCTTTCCATAATGATCCGCGTCTGCTATGAGCTCTTCGTAAGATGCGGTAAAACATCCAAAAAATCCCCTATGCATCCCAAATTTCCAATTCGTAGGCACCGTTTCATCAATTACTTGAAAATATTCGCTATTAAATCGATTGTAATCTATATCATCTGCAAACGGTAATATGCAATAATAAATCCGTCCCTCTTCATATTGGATGCCATGAACAAAATAGGTTCTGTTTAACCCCAGATACTCATGCCTATCTTCTTTTATGCATTTTACAATCATTTTTAATCATCCTTAAATTTGAAATCGTCTACGGCCTCTATGATGGGCTACCCGTCTTTATAGCCTATTATACTATTTCTAACAAGTTCTGTAAAAAATTCTTTGTTTTTGGATTTGTTGATTGTCTCTTTTATAGCATTGAAGGATAATTTTAAATTATTTAAATTGCCGTCTATAATGCAAAAGCCATTTTTTTCACACAATGATATTATACCTCTTAATACGGCTTCGTACTCGGATCTAAAATCGATACGAAACGTAACGGACTCTATTATATTATTAGCATCAAAAAATACCTCTAGGCGGTTGCCGTTTTCGCTTCCGTATTGGTCTATTTCGCTAGACCAAGATTTTTCGGGCTTTAATAGGCGCGAAATTTCAGAAAATATCTCTTTTTTGATCTTTGCTTTTTTCCAATATTTATCGTCTTCAAAGAGCTTTATATTGCCATATTGCCGGTCGTATTGCAGATCGTAGGTATCGCTTTTAGGTAGAATAAAAAACTCACATTGCCAAATTGCCATATCTCTTTCCTTAAATATTTTCATTTAAAATTTTAAAAGTAATACACATAGCAGCCTCGGTCATCGTATATATCAAATAAAATCGAAAATTTCTCTTTATTGTTTGCGGCTAATTGAACTCTGATATTCAAAGATGGCT
This sequence comes from uncultured Campylobacter sp., assembly GCA_963547835.1. Lineage (GTDB taxonomy): Bacteria > Campylobacterota > Campylobacteria > Campylobacterales > Campylobacteraceae > Campylobacter_B. Next base: position 1,968 of record CAUUSU010000181.1, on the reverse strand, counting down.
CTTTTGCCAGCTCAAAATTAAAATGGCGCAGCAGTATGGATCTCAAAAAATTTGGCTCAAGCGTCTTTTCTTTTACAAAGATAACGCCCGCTCTGGCGCCGTTTTTATAAGGCTTAGCTTTTGTGTACCGCCCCTTCATATTTTTAAGAAGATACTCCTCTATTTTCTCATCTCTTTCCCAAAAAAGAATTTTATAAACTACGCTATCTAAGTGGCTTGCTTTTGAAATTAGAAACATAACTAGCCTGATTTTGGCCTCTACATCGATATTTTCAAAATCTATTCTTGATCTGGCTACGCCTCTTTTGTTTCTGCTTATTTTTCTAAATTCTATATCGAAATTAGTTGGATCTATAATGCTTTTTACCATTGCCGCCACCTTTTAAAACCTTTCGCTGCGTGATATTATATGGGCTTGCTTTAAAATCCCCATCTACTTTTTCCATTTAAATTTTAATCTCTTTCGCTTAATTTTTATAAAATTTTCCAACTCTTTATCGGTAAAATTTAAAACCTCTTTTCGATTTTGTAAATTTACATAAGTGTGCCTTATATCGCAATTACCGACAAAGGCGGCTTCCCAGTTCTTAATTAGCCAACTCGAGCTTATCGCATATTCCCGTCCTTTATTCGAGCGCATTTTATCGCTATAGCCAATAGGCGCAAACATACCGGAATAAAACCCCTCCAGATAGGGTAGTCTCGGGCATCCTTCCGTATCGGTTGCGACTATAAATTTTATCTTTCGATCATATGGACGAAAAGCCTTGTGACACTCTATAATATCTCCATTTTTTAGATCGTCTTTGAATTCTAAAAATTTATAAGTAAATTTTGCGGGAATTTTATCATTTATCCTTTTGTATTCGGTCACAGAGCTATCGTAATAAGAAAATATGCTTATATTTCTGGATGGCTCGGTATCACATATAAAATCTAAATTTTCTAATACCCACTTTTTAGAAATCAAACCATTATTATTTTTCACATTAGCTTCCGGCGGCAATATTATGAATTCGCCCAATTTATCGCCGTTTATACGCAGCAGGTTATTCCAGCTACAAAATAAAAACCGCCCTTGACCGATTTGCAGTATATCGCCCTCCGCGAAATTTTCTCTAAAATTATTAATCGAAAATTTCCTTCTATCTCTTACGGGTATTATCTTTTTATAATTTCTTTTCATAGTCTTTCTTCTGTTTTATTATTAAATCGCCGCATACCTGCTAAATCCCTAGATGCAAAATATATAAATCGTTTTTAATTGCCGAATCGATTAGTTCCAATAGACTGTCTAATTGCTCGATAACCGGGGATTTATTTAGCGCACAATTTTTATCAAAAACAATTTGCTCATCCACGCTCAAGAAAAGCGATCTCCAAGAGCATATTATATCTCTAAATTTAGCTTTATCTTCTATCCAGCTATAGCCATAGTAATTTAGCCCTTTTTTCAAATTTATCTCATCGTTCCATGTGGTTTGCACCCACTCAAGAGAGTACGAAATGCGAAGTATCAGATCATCGCTAATTACTACGCAATACTCTTTAGAGAAAATATTTTCTTTTGTCTTTTTGAGTAAAAATTCATGTTTAGGCATAAGACTCCTTATTGTTTTAAAATATGACTTGAATAAAGCTCGACCTAGCTATTCGCCAAATTTCATCCAAGCAATGGCGTATTCTAGCGTTTCATTCCTAAAATATTTGCTAATTATCTTATATTCGTCTTCTTTCGCAATATTTACAATTGTTTCAATAAAGCCGGTGCAAAACGCCGTGCCGATGTATTCGTCTTCGCTTGCCGCTCCCTTTTCCACAAAATCGAAAATTTCATTTCTTGTCTTTTCGTCCAAATCATCAAAAATTTTAATCGTAGTTTCTGCAAAAGATGCAAGTAGCCACAATAAGCTAGGTATGTACTCCATATCGAAAGGAAATATCTGCTCTTGATAGGCGTTAAAATAC
>CAUUSU010000180.1:0-3939 GCA_963547835.1 uncultured Campylobacter sp. | reverse complement strand
AGATCACGCGGTACATCGCCACCACAAGCCCCGTGCGATCGGCTCCGTGATAGCAGTGCACGAGCACGGCGCCCTCCTTTTGGCGCTCGCGAATGGTGCGCAAAACGTCCGCGATCTGCGCGGGCTTACTCCTGGCTTTGAAGCGGCTTGTTCGCGAACCAAAATTGATCCCCAAATGCCCTTTTATCGCCGTCTCTGCTAAAATGACGCAGATTTACGATGCTTTTGATGCCTAGCTCGTGCAGCTTTGCGGCGTAGCTTCCATCAAGCTGTGCGCTACGAAACAGCAGCTCGTCCACGCGGTAGAAATTTTTCGCTTCGTCGATGAGGGTCGCTTTTTGAGATGAGTTTGGATTTGTACCGCTCGCCGCGGTATCTGTGTTTTTAAAATGCGCGCGTTGAAATTTGGCGTCTTTTGCGTCCGCGATATTTTGCTCCGCGCCGCTCGTTTTTCTAAAATTTATGGAATTTGCTTCTGTCGCGAGCTCCGCATTTATGTCGGTTGCAAAGAAAAAAGCGACCGCTAGCGCAAGGGTTTTAAATTTCAAATTTCATCCTTTAAATTTGGCTAAATTTTATGATTTTTGTAAAATTTGACGCCAGACGGGTCAAAATGCAAAATAGCAAGCGCACCTAAATTTAACAAAAAATTTGAGCGTCAAGGCCGCCCAGATCGCCGCGAAATTTTGCCGCGAGCCGGCAAGCTGCGCCGTTAAAATCAAAATTTCGTTTTAAATTTCCCCGTTCCCGCCCTCGGTATCGCTAGATCAGTACGCGGTAGTTACATTGCGTAGTTACATTGCCCTTGTAAATTTACTGAAAATAAATCGTAAAAGGGGTGCGCCATTTCCGCGAGCGCTGCCATAATTTTTTGTACTCGCCCCTTGCGATACTTACCCGAAATTTTATTTTTCGTGAAATCCTTTCAAATTTCGCCGCTAAATTTGACGCTTTAGTTGGTCAGATCGGTCTGCCAGTTTGCGCCTTGCAGCGTCGTGTCAAGCTGCCTGATCTGCTTAGCCAGCTCGTCCACCTGCTTTTGCAGCGCCGCGACGTCAACCGTGCTTAGGATTTTAATCTCGCTGCGCGAATAAACATCCACTTTTTGCGCGGAAGCTTGCGCGAAAGCCCGCAATGCACCAGCTTTTAGCGTGAGTACGTCGCGTTTGGCGATCAGCTCGGTCAGGCTCTTGCCGTCCGCTTTTGCGGTGCAGTTGGTTAAATTTATCCGAACTATCAGGCGCTCAAGCTCGCTCGTAAGCGCGTCTAGCTCTGCTAGCAGCGCCTTTGGATCTTCGCTGGGTTTCTCGCCTTCTTGCACCTTCGCGTTGTCCGCGAGCCTTGATTTTAGCTGCTCGATGCGTTTTTGTATGTCGGCGCGCAGTATCAGCGCCTCGGCTAGTTTCATTTTCGTCCTTTTAAAAATTTATTTGCCGCCGCCAAGCTGCCTATCCTGGCCGTAGTGCGGTGAATACGGGCCGTAGAGTAAGCATTTGTTGCAGTTTTGGCCCAGCAGCATCACATCTGCACTCGCAGAGAGCTTGTATCCCGCGTCGGAGACGGTATCGCCGATCTGTTTGATGACCGCGGAGATCAGCATGCCTACAAGATCGCTACTGCCTCTGCTTGAGTCGTCGCTTACCTGCGCCGAGCCCTCCCAGAGCGTTGCACCGCTTCGCAGATCTACGAGCTTGGCATTGACCGCCACGACGCTTACGCTATTTAGCAGCATATACGAAGTGCCGTATTTGACGACATCCATGTATAGCACGGCGTCTGCGCCGAAAATCTGTCTTAGCTTGTGCGCGGAGACATTTTGGATGTCGCTAGCCTCGTAAATTCCGTTATTTTTGAAGGTCTCATGCACGAGCGCCGGATCAAATACGTAATACCCCGCCTCGCTTAACGGATAGATCGCGTTGGCGAGCACGGCAGCGCCTGCGTCCACTTCGGTCGTTTCGTTTGTCGGCATCAGCACCAAAATCGATCGCGGCTTAGCCTGCTGAAGCGCCGAGTAATCGTAAATTTCAGGCTCGCCTAGAGCGCACGCGTTAAAAAACAGCGCCACGAATACGCTAAAAATCGCTATTTGAGCTTTATTTTTCATTTTTTAGCCTTTTTATTCGTTTTACCGCCCTGTTTCGCGGCAGCTTTGCCTTGCTTTACAGAGGCTGCTTTAGCGACTTCGCGTCCGCTTGATCTTTGGGCTTTATCGGCGCCGGGCTTAGCCGCAGCCTCCGCTTTTTTAAGCGCGGCGGGGTTTGTAACGAAGGTCAAAAACGGCTTTGATTCAGGGAAAGCCTGAGCTTCTTTTTCGAAATTCTCTCTCGCCCTCGCGCCGTTGCCCACGCTTAGATACAAAAGCCCCAGATGCGAATAAAGCCCCGGCGGGACTTTGAGTCCCTTTTCGTATGCCTTTTGGATAGATTTTTCAAGCGCTTCGATCTGCTCGCCTACGTCGCCTTCCTGCTTTAGATACTGATAGGTCGAGTCGGTGTAGCTGCCGTCCCAGTAATAAATTTGATTCCGGCTCCCGCCGCCGCAGCCGCAAAAGATCACGGCCGCAGCAGCAAGAGCAAGAGCGCTGCTCGCTTTCAAATTTAATCCTTATCTCACTTTAAACGCGCCGTTTTCAAGGCCGTTTACGAGATTATTGACCGCTTCGATGATCGCTAGGCTTAGCACCTTGCCGTTTAGCGTCGAATCATAGCCCGCAGTGCCTCCGAAACCTAGCACTTCGCGGTTTGATAGCTCGTACTCGCCCGCACCCTGGGTCGAAAAGACCACCTCGGAGGTTCGCACGTCCACGACGTTTAAATTTACCTTAGAATACGCGGTTTGGGTCTTTCCCTTGCCTAAAATTCCAAACAGCTGATGATCTCCGGTCGTCTTGCGGCCAAACTCAGTCACATCGCCGGTGATAACGTATCTGGCGCCTTTTAGATTTTGTGCGCTTTTGGAGATTGCGCTTTCCTCTTTGATGGCGCGCATATTCGTGCGATCAAGCACCGAGAAGCGTCCCGTTTGCTGCAAATTTGAAATAAGGATCGTCTGCGCTTGGTTGCCCAGTCTGTCCTCTCCGTCGGAGAACACCCCGTTGTTGTAAGAGGACTGGTTGTTAAAGCGTCCTACCGACACGGCGATCCGCTCGCCCGAGTAATTGGTATTTAGACTCGCTACCGTAGGGGTTTGCACTACGCGAGAGCTCTCTTTCGCGCATCCGCTAAATAGCGCCAGCACCGAAGCCGCAATAACGGCAACCGATATTGTTTTTTTGAAATTCATTCTTTACTCCTTGAAAAAATTTACGTATAATATCTCATTATTTCTTAAAATTTTATGTATAAATTTAAGCGCATAAATTTAGCAAAGCGGGAGCGATGATGCTTAATATTTTACTGGTCGAAGACGACGAGGCTTTGAGCTCGGCGATAAGAGAAAAGCTGCTTGACGAGGGTTTTAGCGTGAGCTGCGCCTTCGACGGCAAGCAGGCGATAGAGGCGCTGGATGAGGCGCACTTTGATCTAATCATCTCGGACGTGATGATGCCTAAGATGGACGGCTTTGAGCTTAGCAGATACGTTAGGCGCGACGGCAAGAGCCAGCCGATACTGATTATAACGGCAAAAAGCGAGATCGAGGATATGCAGACGGGTTTTAAAAGCGGCGCGGACGATTATATGAGCAAGCCGATAAATTTAAAAGAGCTCGTGCTGCGCGTGCATGCGCTGCTAAGGCGAGCCAAGATCGCGAATGAAAAGCGGCTTCTCATCGGCGGAAGCGAGCTTGACTACGATACGCTTAGTGTCCGCGCGGCGGGCGAGCGGATAAGCCTGGCACCGAAGGAATTTCGCCTTTTGTTTCTGCTGCTAAGCTACGCGGGCAGAATTTTTACGAGGTTTGAGATAATGAGCGAAATTTGGGGCTACGAAACAGACA
>CAUUSU010000179.1:0-3939 GCA_963547835.1 uncultured Campylobacter sp. | reverse complement strand
CTAACGTAAAAATCCACGCCGAGCGCGTGCAAGACGGCGCAAAGCTGCGCGCCGATCTGATAAGCTCCCGAGCTTTGATGAGCGCGCGGAATTTAATTGAAATTTGCCGTGGCTTTTATGATGAAAACACGACGTTTTTACTCTACAAAGGCTCGGGCGCAGAGGCGGAAGCGGCAGAATTCCGCAAGGAATTTACGAGCGCGCACTGCGAAATTTTTAGTGGCGAAAACGCTTTGAAAAATAGAAATTTTTTAGTGATCAAAGGGGTAAAATAATGGGAAAAATTCTAGCCGTCGCCGTTATCGCGGCGCTCATATATTTTTTGATAGTGCCTAGATTTCGCATAAAGAAAAAGGACGATACGACCGAACTTTTGGCGTGCGACGAGTGCGGGACGTACTTTAGCAACGACGAGCTTGCTCTGCGCGATAAAAAGCGCCTTTGCAAATCCTGCGAAGCCAAACTAAGGGGCGGCAAATGATCATCCTAGGCCACGCGCTCGTGCCATACGAGCCGCTGTATCTCATCAAAAACGGCGACGAAGTTTTCAAATACGACAATCTGCTCTTTAAATTTAACGACAGGCTCATCGCCGCGGCGCAAAAGGCGCAGAAAAAATTTAGCGTTATTACGAACGATATAAATGAAATTTTACTCGCAAACGGCGCAGGCGCGCGCTTCATCATCGTGGATAAAAAATCAGCCGCGGCCGCGCAAAAGCTAGCAAACGATTATCTTTTTGACGCCAAGATCGCGATGTTTATCGGCTCTGCGCGGGCGCTAAAAAACTTAGCCGAGCTCGGAATCGATGCGGCGATCTTTAAAGATGCGATCGCAAACGCGCCCAAATCGCTACTTGCAAGCATCGGAGACAGCGTAGGTTCGAAATTTCACTTCGGGCTTCCGAAAAAAGATGAAATTTTCGGCGGCGCGCAAAAGCTCGCGAATAAAATTTCGGCTCTGGATAAAAAGCTAAGCGCGCCCGCAGCTGGTAAAAACGACGATATTTGGAAAAAATAGCAAAATCCTAAGCAAATTTGTTCGCAGGCGTAAAATTTTTATGACTCACGCAAATTAAAATTCCGCGCGAAATTTTGCCTAGCCTCGCGGCTTAGAATTTTACGCGAGATTTCGCCCGCTTACGCGGATCGGAATTCTACGCGGAATTTTGCCCTCTTTCGCAAATTAGAATTCTGCGCGAATCCCACGCGTCCTCTGCGAAATTCTCTCGCTTACTCAATTTAAAATTTTACCCGCTCGGATATATTTAAATTTTACGTAGAATTTCGCCTGGCCTCGCGGCAAGAAATTTCAAAAAGAATTTTATCCTCCCGCGCGATGCGAAATTTTACTAAATTTTCTACGCGCGATATAAAATCTACGTAAATTTTACTCGCGCAATTAACGTAAATAAAATTCCGAACCTGCCTAAGCTTCATAGAATTTCGCGCAAAATTTTACTTACAGAGACGATATAAATTCCTAGCCATTGTTTTAAAATTTACTCGCGTTTTAGCTGCTTTTATGCGCGCGGTAAGGATTTTTTAAAGCTAAAATTTTATATAATTATGCGTTTCAAAAAGGCATATTTTGAGTACTAAATTCTTTCTAGCGATCCTTGCGATAGGCGTTATAATGGGGCTTTGCGCAGGGCTCTTAAACTTCGGCATCAACGAAATTGAAACTTTTGCTTTCGGGCATAATGATGAGGAATTTCACATTATCACGGAGCAAACCACTGCGCTTAGGCGCTTTCTTAGCGTCCTCGCAGCCGGCGCAATCGTAACTTTAATTAGAATTCTGCTAATAAGACTAAAACCTTTTTTAAACGTAGCTTCGATGATGGAGGGGCAAAATCCGCCGTTTTGGCAAAATTTAATCCACTCAGTTTTGCAGCTAGTAGCCATCGCCATGGGCGCACCGGTAGGCAGTGAGGCTGCTCCGCGCGAGCTAGGTGGCTTGTTTGCAGCTAAAATTTGCCGCGCCTTAAATATCGGCGGAGATGAGCTTCGGCTATTTGTCGCATGCGGCGCGGGAGCGGGACTGGGCGCTGTATATAACGTCCCGCTAGCGGGCGCGCTTTTTAGCCTAGAAATTTTGCTTAAAAGCTTTGATACTCGAGCGATTTTGTGCGCCTTTGCTACAAGTGCGGTGGCCACAGCTACGGCGGAATTCGGAGCTTCAAAAGAAATTTATTACGCGGTTTCGAACTTCGCCCCTACCCCGCAGAATTTACTCGCAGCAGCGCTAATCGGACTTGTCACGGGGTTTGCGGCGAAATACTTTCAAGACGGGGTGCGCTTGTGCGAAAAACGGCGCATAAAAAGCCTTAAAATCGCGCTTATGCTGCCGCTTGCGTTTTTACTTACCGCGGCGGTCGGCGCATACGTACCAGAAATTTTAGGTAACGGGCGCTCGGCAGCGCAGTTTGCTTTCAACTCAGCGTCCTTTAGCCCATATTTGCTTGCGATCTTGCTTTGCAAAGCGTTTTGCATTTTGATGATCTTTCGCTGCGGCGGATATGGCGGCACGCTAACGCCGAGTTTCGCGCTGGGCGCAGTTTTGGGGCTATGCGTTGGATTTGCGATCGGCGAAATTCTACCTATTAGCCTAAGTGCGGCAGGCGTTTGCGGAGGGGCTGCCTTTTTAGCGATCAACCTAAACGCGCCGCTTTGCGCCTTTGCCCTAAGCGCAGGATTTTGCGGGCTAAATCTCAACTCATATTCGGTCGTCGTTTTTAGCATCGTATGCGCCGTGATCGCTAGAAATTTACTGACGAAAAATTTAGCGTAGTCGCAGCGCTGATAATTCATACGCTGCAAACATGAATTGATGGGCGCGGCGATGATGGTCCAAGAACCTGCCGTCGCGCATAGACTGAGCGCGGTAGGTCGCAACATTGGGCTAGGGCGGAGCCGTAAGGATATGCGCCTAAGCTGATCGTTGGTAAATTTAAGATAAAATTTCGCCACTTTAACCAAAGGAGAAAACAATGGGTTTACTTTCATTCGTAGCCGAAGCAGGCAAGAAACTACTAGGTCTAGGCGATGACGCCAAGCACGTAAAAGACGAGATCGCCACCAATCTCAGCTCTACGCCGGTAGAGGGGCTAGAGGTCGAGGTACAGGGCGATACCGTCAAAATCAGCGGCAACGCCGATAAGGAAACTCTCGAAAAAGCAGCCCTCATCGCGGGCAACACCGCAGGCATCAAAAACGTGCAGATCGAGGGCATTAGAGAGGATAGCGCCGAGAACTACTACACCATCGTAAAGGGCGATAACCTATCTAAAATCGCGAAGAAATTCTACGGCGACGCGAACAAATACAAGATTATTTTCGACGCCAACCGCGAGGTTATCAAGGACGCAAACCTCATCTATCCGGGGCAGAAGATCAGAATTCCAAAAGCTTAAGCTGGCTTTTGAATGCTGCGGCTTGATTTTGCAAGCCGCGAATTTTACTTTTGCGAGCATTGCGCTGCGTTTGCGCGAGCCGCGATTTTATAAACACGCGGCGCAGCACGATTTTGGCGAGCTACGTATTTTGCTAGCCGTGGATTTGCAGATTGCAAATTTTGCGAGCTGAGACTTTAAGGCTATGGTCTGCTTTTGCGAGACGGGTTTTGATTTTAAGTCGTAGCGCAGTTTTGCGAGACGCACTGCGGCGGATAGCGGATTATTCGCCGCAGTGCCTGTGTACCGATATGCCTATACGCCGCTCTCGACGGATTTACGATAAATTCCATCGCGCCAACCAAACATATCGCGCTTTGATTGAAATATAAAGATGACTGAAAATTTTAAAATTTCACCTAGAGACTACGACAAAGAGCCGCTAGTCATAAACGGCTATGAAAAATTTTTTGCGATCGCTTGGTATTTAGTATTGTTATTTTCCGTCTTAACGATAGCTATAATAGAGGATTTTATAGAATGTG
>CAUUSU010000178.1:0-3982 GCA_963547835.1 uncultured Campylobacter sp. | reverse complement strand
TGATTGTGCCTTGTTGATCGGCTCTAATATTAAATTTATCAAAGTCGAAATAAACAGTACCAACTTCACTTTGGATCTGAGATGCCAAAGCAGCTAGTCTATCTGCATTACTTGTGCTTGTAGTATCGGCCTCTGGGGTCTTTTTAGAACAACCGCTCAATAATAGAGCAGCAACTGCTATCGAAGATAAAACTAAATGTTTCATTTTCTATCCTTTCAAAAAAAATTGAAGTCATTATATCACGAGATTTTTTAATATTTTACCAATCAACCGATTGAATTTTACCCACTCTTAACGGAAATTGAAAACTTTTATTCTCGTTAACCCTGATAATACCTACCGAGCTTCCGCTGCCGTCTTGCTTGATAAACATAATGCTGCCGCCATCGCTAGAAAATCTAGGAAACATATTTTTGCCGCTAGCCGTTAACTGGCGAATCATATCGGTTTGAGTAGAGATTAAATATATATTAAATCCGCCCCCACCGTCGCGACTAGAGTAAGTAACGTAATTGCCATTTGTGCTAATGGAGTTGTTATTTTTGCCGTGATAGACGAGCTGCTGAACGTTACCGCCGTTTATGCTAGTGGCAAATACGTTCGGATAGCCCAGACGATCGCTCACAAAAGCCACGCGCGAATCGCCGTCGATAAAATTTCCATTTACATCAATGCCAGCGTAATCGGTAATTTGCTTAGCGCTGCCCGAGGCTATATCATACAAATAAATATCGGGTTGATCTTTAGGCGCATTGGTGATTAGAAGCTTTCTGCCGTCGGCGCTTACATCTGAAGCTATCGTCATGCCATGACCGGTAAAAATTTTACTCTTGCTACCGTTGGATAGATTAAATTTATAGATAGCGGGCGTATTTTTATTGACATAGTAGGTATAATAAAATTCGTTCTGCGCTGCGCTTGCCCATTTAGGGAAGATATTTAATCCGCCACGAAGCACAACCTGCTGGTAAGTAAGCGTATAGTCAGCCACCATGATCTCGCTCTCACGCGTCGAAGTGTAGCGAGAGAGCAAAATCATCTCCTTCATCCAATCGACGTTTGAGTACCCTAGCTGCTTGACGATCTCAGATACCGCCATATGGGCTAAAAACGGATACTTTTCGGCATTTGAAAGCGTAAAGCTCTTCTCATACATCACCCTGCCGCTGTTCGCTTCAAGTACTTTGGCTTTTAGGCTCATCGGCGAGCTTTTATCACTTACCGCGTAGCGCACGATCAGAGCGGCATCGCTAGAGCCTAGATTATCGGAAGCGCCCGCATCATAGCTGCTTTGTAGATACTCGTCGCTGACTTCAAAAGTCGCACCGACCTTTAGATCACCCACCATAAGTTTAAAGAATTTGTTGCCAAATTCTGAATTTGCAAGATTTGATGCATCCTGAACAACGATTTTAGGTAGATTTACCCCTTCGTTTACGATAGACATCGTCGCATCTGCCGCGAAAATGCTACTACAAAATGCAAGAATCAAAAGTAGTTTCTTCATCTTTTCTCCTTAAATTTAATTTGATTTCGCAATCTCGGTTAATCTTATATTAAGTTTATGAAGTTTATTATCCAGCGATTTTGAAAATTTTTGCTCCGAAAGCCCCTTTAAAAATCTGTCAAGCTTTTGGTTAAATTTTATATCGCGACCTAACTCGATAATTTTATAACCCACCACTCGTCCGTCCGCGCCGAAAGTAACCTCGACCGCTGCGTCATCGTTAGTGGTAGCATCTTGTTTTAGCCACAGATATTCTAGCTTCTTTACAATATCTCCATAATAAGCCCTAAATTCTTTAGAATTTTGAATTTCAGTGTTTAAATTTGAAGAGGTAGAATTTTTAGCAGAATCCACATCTTCTGCAAAAAGCATACAGCAAAAGGCAAAAATACAAAAAAGTCTCTTCACTTTTTTTCCTTACAAATTCTAATTTGTCTTCATCACGTCGGACATCCTAGTCTCGATCTCATGCGACGCTCCGTCCGGAGACTTCGGGAAGCTCTGTGTCGAAAGATTATCCAAGAAATCCCGCAGCTTTTGATTAAATTCCGTTTCTCGCCCGAGCTCGATGATTTTATAATCCACGACCCGTCCATCTGCACCGAAAGTTATACTAATCTTCGCATCGTCTTTCGCAGTCGCTACGTAGCGGCTCCATAGAACTTGAAGCTTCTTCTCGATAGCGCCGTAATAAGCGTTATACTCACCCGTCCTTTGCGTCCTGCCGCCAAGCTTATCGGATTTGACGACAGCATTTTTAGATGCCGCTTTATCCTTAGCACTAGAGGTGGCGGTTTCTTTATCGGACTTTTTATTACTCTGAACGGCGTCGCTAGCTTTGGCACTTTGCTCAACTTTTTTCATATCAATGCCACCAAAAAGATCGCTCAAGCTCGGTTTTTCCTCTTTTTTTGGCTCCGGCTTAGCTTCCTCTTTTTTCTCTACTACTTTTTCGGAAGGTTTATCTTCCAACTTAGACTCAGGCTTGGGCTCCTCTTTTTTGGGCTCAGCTTTAGGCTTGTCCTTTTTAGGTTCCGGTTTTGGCTCTTCCTTCGGCTTTTCGGGCTCTTTCGGCTTTGCCTGCACCGGAGGCGGCGGAACTACTTGCGCCGTAGTCTTAATTTTATCCTCCGGCACGTCCTTAATATTCTTATTTTCAAACTCGCCCTGCTTCGTTTCTTTAGCGATTTCAGGCGCGGACGGAAGTTTATCATCTATTTCGAAATCAAAAGTAACATCCATATAATCGTTGGGATTGTCAGTATATTTTTTAAATTTTTCCTGCGGCTTTGAAATTTGATATAAAAGAACAAAAATCACCAGTAGATAGGCAAAAAGGGCGATTAGAAACGATTTAAAATTATCGTATTTAACCCCCGTAAAATTTGAATAATTAGCCATTTGTTTGAAGCGCGACTTTAGTAAAACCCGCTTGCTTTAAGCTCTTTAAGACAAACATTACATCGTCATAAACGAGTCTCTTATCGGCTTGGATATAGACGGGTTTTTCCAAGCTATACTTGCCGGTGCCTTTAAGCAGCACGAGATTATCCGGGAATTCAGCTAGGCTCATCGAGCCTTTGTCGATATAAACCTTGCGATCTTCGCCGATACGCACAAGCAAGAATTCCGCGGTATTTTCCGAAACCTGTGCTTTTGAGCCACTAGGCAGTTCGATCTTCTCATCGTAGATAATCGCCGTTTGCGCGACCATTAAAATCGCTAGCAAAACAAGCATAATATCGACGAGCGGAGTGATATTTAACTCTGGATTTTCGTCGAAATTATACATTAAATAGCTTTTCCAGTGTTTGCTTTAAATAGCAAAATATCCGCTGTACGATTTATAATGCTCATAACTTCGTATGCTTTGCGTTTTATAAGTAAGCTAAAGGTGTATGCGGGTATCGCTACAAAAATTCCACATCCTGTGGCAACCAGGGCCTCGCTAATCGCAGGAGCGATAGTATCGATGCCGGAATTTCCACCGCCGAGCTTGGAAAATGTGTGAAGTATGCTAACAACCGTACCGAATAGCCCAATAAACGGCGAAGTAGAGGCGACGATAGATAGCCAAGTAAGTCCGCTAGTGGAGTCGCGTTCGGCCTTGCCTTTATAAATTTCCAAGGCTTCTTTTGAAATTTTATCGGTATTTACTTTTTGAAAAATAGAGCCCGAAAGCGAAATCCTACCGCCCATCAGCAAGGATTCGAGTGCCTTTGCTTCGCGGTGTTGCCATGCACTAAGCCCTACAAATCTGGAGATCAAAATCGTAAAAGTGACAATAAAATAGACGGATAACCAAGAAAGCACGAATATCGTAATAAACGTGCTTCTAGTAAAATAACTTAAAATTAGATCTAGCATATTTAACTTTGCCTTGCGAATTCGTCGACTCTAGCCATTATCGCTGCGGAATTTGCCGCATCGGAGCTAATGGACGCAAGCATATCTTTGGCGCGCTGCAAAGACTT
>CAUUSU010000177.1:0-4000 GCA_963547835.1 uncultured Campylobacter sp. | reverse complement strand
TTTAAATTTAAGCTCTTTAAATTTACGGCGAGCTTTTTGGCTACAGCGGGCTTGACAAAATTTCAATCGTTTGCGCCGAGGATATAGCCGCTCATCGCTATAATTTGTTTTATGTGCTTTGCGCTGGCATCGTGTGCGCTGCGTAAATTTAAATAGCACCAAACAGTGCGATTTTAAAATTTTAGCTCGTCGTCGTAGTGCTACTTTTAAAATTTAGCCTCGAATCTGCTTTTAAATTTAGCCTAAAATTTTATCTTAAACTGCCCGTGTAGTGCGTAAATTTAGACCGAGCACGGGCTGAGCGTTTACCGCATTTTGGCATAATGGCGCAAATTTTATCCAAAGGTTGCAATATGAAAAAATTTATGGTTTTACTAGCCGCTGCGTCGCTGTCGCTTGCGCATGCGGACGTAACTGATATCCTAAAGCAGGGCGCAGACGTGCTCGGTGCGACTCAGAGCGGAAACTACAAAGAGCTGCTCGCTTCCGCCACGAACCGCGCCGTAGCCGAGCTCGCCAAGGGCTACATCCACAGCAAGACCGCTAAGATCGAGCTTCCTCCTTCGCTCAAAGCCGCTGCAAAGCTCGCGAAAAAGGTAGGCGGCGATAAATGGGAGCGTGAGCTCATCGTGAGCATGAACGATGCCGCTACCAAGGCGGTGAGCGGCGCATCAAAGATATTTTTGCAAGATCTGAAATCGATGAGCGATGCCGACGTTAAAAAGCTCATCGGCGGCGGCGACACGGCGCTTAGCGAGTATTTGCAGAGCAAATCTGGCGCGAAGCTGCGGGCGGTTTTTAGACCGATCGTAAGCGATATGATGAGCAAAAACAGCTTCGCGACGGCGTATAACGGGCTAAATTCCTTCGCGCAAAACAAGATCGCGGGTAATGAAGCGGTGCAAAACATCGCGCGCGGGCTGGGTGCGAGCGAGTATCTGCCTAAGCAGGGCGAGGATCTGAACGATTACATCACGCAAAAGACGCTGGACGGGCTATTTGCGGTAATGAGGGAAAAAGAAAGCGCGCTTCGCGGCAGCGCCGTCGGCAAAGGTGCGGGGATTTTAGGCAAGGTGCTGAAATAAAGCTCGCGGCGAGGTTTTGGCGTAAATTCCGCCGTATAGCTACTTTCGGTTGCTTCGCGCTGCTGCGTGCGTAGTCTAAAGCTGCGCGCAAAGTGCCCGCTCGCGCAAAGCAACTGCTTGCGCCAAATCAGGTGCGCGGCGAAATTTAGAAGTTCGTTTGTTGCGCGCTTGCGGTAGGTTTGCTTTAGACGATAATCTTAGCGCGGAGTTTAATCCGCGAAATTTGAAACTGTAAAATTTAGAAATTTAACAAGACGCAAAGGATTTGAAATTTTAAAATTTCACGCGGAGTTTTAGAATTTCGTGCAGCAATTGAATGCGCGTATATCTAGCGCTTACGTCTGAAATTTTACAAAGCGACGGAGTATCGGGAAATAGAGCGGCAGCTGATAAGCGCGTAAGGATAAAGTAAAAAGCTGTCTTGTAAATTTCGCTTCTTTAATATCTCTCTTTATGTTCCGCAAAACTCGGTTTACTCATTAGTCCTATTATTTTCCGATTCCATTTTTCTTAATTCTTTAAGCGCTCTATTATAGACATTGGCTTGCTTGCAAACTCTACCTTCAGCAGCAATATATCTTACTAAATTTATATCATTTGTATCGATTGCTATCAATAATCTACCCATAAGCCTTTCCTCTACAAAAAACGTATAATCGCACTTTGCACACAAATTACTTTCATAAATTATAAACAATAACAAAATTACTACGGCGCAAATTATAAATTTTAATGCTTTAACCATAATTTTCTCCTTGTGTGTATTCTTGCCCGTATATATTGATAATGTCGATTGGCGAGGCATTATATCACTTCTTATTTTTAAATTTAAATCTCTTTTGCTTAATTTTTATAAAATTTTCCAGTTGCTTATCGGTAAAATTTAAAATCTCTTTTCGATTTTGTAAATTTACATAGGTGTGCCTTATATCGCAGCAGCTATCAAAAATATATTTCCAATTTTTAATTAGCCAGTCTGCTTCTATTGTGTTTTTATCCGTTTTAAATAAAAACGGCAAAACCCATAAGCCTGCCTTGTAGCCGCCAATTACGATCAATTTTATAAAATTTACTCCATCATCATCTTTTGCTTTTACTACGACAAAATTTACATTTTTCTCATATGGATAGCTGGATTTTCTACATTCGATAATATCTCCGACCTCGATCTTTCCGCGAAATTTCAAGAGAGGAATGCTAAATTTTTTCATTAGACTCCTCTTTATACGTCTATTGCGTCCGAATTTATCCCTAGGTTTTGTCAGTCTGAAACCGGGGATTGTTTCGTCGCAATCTTCTTTGTAATCTTTCAGTTCATCGCTACTAAGGTAATTATCGGAGCATATAAATACCTCCTGGGGGCTCGCATTGATGCCGAAATTTGCTAAATTACGAATCAA
The DNA here is from genome assembly GCA_963547835.1 of uncultured Campylobacter sp. Classification (GTDB taxonomy): domain Bacteria; phylum Campylobacterota; class Campylobacteria; order Campylobacterales; family Campylobacteraceae; genus Campylobacter_B. The sequence goes on along the minus strand of CAUUSU010000177.1, from coordinate 1,515 downwards.
TTGCTCCTTATCCACGACAAACCCCGCTTTGCTTGATAACATCTCGCTAGGAAGCTCAAAGTATCTGTTATCTTTTAAATTTAAAAGGCAAGGATTTTCTGTCCAGAAACAGCGCTCATCGCAGACCATAAGCTCATCGTCGTTAAATTTTATAATATCGCCTCTTTGTAAATCATTGTCGAAGGTTGATATTGGTAAGATGGTCATTTGAAGTCCTTTTTGCTTGCTAGATTAAACATGTTCATAATAAATTTTCGTTATTTATAATCGCTAAATTACACCTCGATAACCACATCCTTATACTTTTCATAAAGCCTCGGCTTTAAAATTTTATCACGATACTCTTTGCCCGCCTTAGTCATACATATCCAATGGCTAAATCTGCTCCATGTGTTAGGGTCTTTCCAAGTTATCTCTGCTTGGGGAGTTATGTTCTCCTCCTCTAAAAATTTATACCCAAAAAAGAAATTATCTCTAAAATAGATCCACTTCTCATAAAGCGACATACCTAGATCGATCTTGGATAAATTCGTATCGAAGTCAGCCCATTTCTTTCTTAAATTTCCGCGCTCTATGCCGAAGTCTATCATACCCCCTAAAAATAGTTGGCCCATTACTCCGAAATACTCTCCCGCGTATGTCGGATAGGCTGAAATTTCAGGATTATCTTCGTCCGCTAGCTTATAGTCGCTTTGGATAATCCCATATAGTTCAAACCATTCGTACCAATCAAAGATTTCATATTCAAGGTAATCCAAAATATCTTTTTTCCTGGCTCCCGGAATTTTAGCTAATATGCGAACAAACGAATCCATCCAACAATCAAATCCTAAAGCCTTATAAAGTTCTTCATCTTTGTTAAAAACCCAGCCGTATAGTTCATTCGGTTTTAAAATTTTAAATTTCATAGTATCTCCTTTTTAAATTTAATCGGTTGGCGATATAAATTTACCTCATCGATCTGTTTAATTGATCTCATATAAACTCGCTAATATAAAAATTATTTGATTCCGAGAGTTTAGGCATACTTTTTATTATTTCACCTAAATCGACGCTCTTTATTTCGGCGCAATTTTTTACATCGCCGCAGATGCCTATAAAAACAAGATCGCCGCTGTTTTTGCCTATAAATTTACCCTTTGCGTAATAGCCGCCTTCAAATCTTTCATAGGCTATATAATATAATATTTGCTTTAAAATTTCACTTTGATCCAGCTTGAAATAGGTGCAGAATTTCGCGCCCTCCATATCTTGCGATATGTCGGTGGCGCCTACAGAGCTTCTTTCATATTTTTTAAGATCTATTTTTCGGATATTGTTTTCATCTCCTTCGCCTATTGCTCCAAGCGCGCGAAAATCCCTATCTATCTCGCCGTAAATATCAAAAAACAGATAGCTGCCCTTAAAGCTTTTATAGGCAAATTCCTTTACGGCGTCCTTAATAATTTCGATATTTGCAAGCGTAACTTCGGTCTTTTTGCAAGATTCGTTTTTTATCTCGACTTCGATCATCTA
>CAUUSU010000176.1:0-4018 GCA_963547835.1 uncultured Campylobacter sp. | reverse complement strand
CGCTCACGATCTTGCCTTAGAAAAGCTGCGATTTTGGCGGGATCTTTGACGCGCCAAGTATAGTCCAAAACCCCGTCGCTGCTGCGCCATTCGCGCTTGCCGGAGAGGATTTTAGCCAAAAATTTCACCGCGGTATCTAGCGGGATCTCGCCGCCCTCTTTAAAGCTTCGTAAAATTTCATTCTCGGTTCGCGGTTTCGGATTTTGCGCCTCTAGGCTCTGCGCCGTCGCGTCCGCAACGTGCGGCGAAATTTCGATCTGCACGTCATCTCCGCGCTGAAGCACCAGAAGTAGGGCGCAGGCGAAGTCGCAGCGCTTTAGATAGTCGTTATTTGCCTCCTCAAAATAGCAGAGCATGGCGATTTTATCGTTATCCGACTTGCATTCGCCGTCCTCGCCTGCTTCGTTCGCGTCCTGCGCGGAGCCGGAATTTTCCGCACCTTCTTTCAGCCTTGCAGCGGCGATTATTGCGCCGTTTTCGAGCGCACACGCTGCGGAGATCGTCGAAATTTCGGCGTGATTTTGCGTAAAAATAGCATTTTGCGCCGCAATCGCATTGAGTACGCTGACGCAAAAGCTCGAAGGCGAGACGCTTTCCTTCATCGAGCCGAGCAGGCTAAAACAGCGGTTGATCTCGCCAAGACGCGAGCAAAAAACGAGCGGCATTCCTTCGTGCTGCGTCGCGGTATCATCGACTGCTTTTAAATTTTGCCTCGCGGAATTTAAAGAATTTTCATTTAAAAAATCCTGCGGCGTCGAATTTAAATTTTGCGGCATAAAATTTAAAGAATTTTTACTTGAAAAATCCTGCGAAGATGGGTTTTGCGCGGCGGTGCGGCTTTTATTCGCATCTAAAACTTGCGACGCGAAATTTAAGGAGCCTTTATCGGCTAGGCTCTGCGGCGTATTTTGCGAAATTTCGCCTAAAAGCGAGATGCAAAGTTTCGCCCCAAGCCCCAAACGGCGGCGCTGTAACGGCGGGATGTGCGCAAGAGACGGCTTTTTCTTTAAAGCTTCGAGTGCTAAAATTCCATCTTTTAAGCGGGCGTGAGCAGAAATTTTTAAATTTTCTCCGGAGCTTTTTTGTAAAGCTCTATTTTCGCACGCTGCAAAATTTGCGGAATTTATGTAATTTTGCTTGCAGTCTGGAATATCTGTAAAATCTTGCGTAGAATTTGCCGTGAAATCATACGTAAAATTTTGATCCATATCGCAAGCGAGATCGGAATTTCCGCCTAAGCTTACTTCGGAAATTCCGTTCGAGCAAGCGGCGAGATTTTTATAAAACTCCGCCGGCTCACCCGAAACTATCGCGCTTGCGTAAGATATACCGAAGCTTAGCTTATTTTGCAATGTAGCCTCTTAGTGTGACACCGCTCATTATCGTGCCTACGCCGCATTCAAACTCTTTGTCGCTTACGAAAACGTTTTTGTAATAGTAGCTCGTGATATTGACGACCTTATTGCCGCCCTCTTTCTTGGCGCGATCTTGAAAACTAAGCAGCGCCGATAAAAACGCACGGTTGCATGCGGCTTGATCGCTCTTGCCGACGCCGTTTGCTTTTTTGTTCGAGCTTAGCTGCTGCGTGATCTTTCTGCCTGCGGATTTGTTACCGAAGTAGAATTTTATGCTCGGATCAAGCTTAGCTTTGGCGTCTGGCTCTGCGAGTGCCGCTGCGATCGGGAAGCGCACGATATCGTTTTTGGCATAAGCCGAATTAGCGACAAAAAGCGTCGCAACTACGAAAAATAGAAATTTTTTCATTTTCTCTCCTTTAGTCGATAAATTTTTTAAAAATCAAAGATGTGTTCACGCCACCGAAAGCGAAGTTATTATTCATGACGTAGTCCGTCTTTATCTCCTGCGGCTGCGTGAGGTACCTAAGCGGCGCACATTCCGGATCGATAGTTTGTAAATTTAGATTCGGATAGAATAGCCCCTCGTTCATCATCATCACCGAGATAAAGCTCTCTAGCGCCCCGCACGCGCCCAAAGTATGACCCAAATAGCCTTTATAAGAGCTCACGGGCGTCTGCGAGCCGAAAATTTCATGCGTTGCCGTAGATTCCGCGACGTCGCCCTGCTTGGTCGCCGTAGCATGGGCGTTTACGTGCCCGATGAGATCCGGCGAAATCGCGGCGTCTTTGAGCGCCAGCTGCATCGCCGCGCGCATAGTTTCGCTCTGTGGGCGGGTAATATGCGTGCCGTCGCAGGTCGTGCCGAATCCCACTATCTCGGCGTAAATTTTAGCGCCGCGCGCAAGTGCGCTTCTGAGGCTTTCCAGCACGAATATGGCGCCGCCTTCACCCAAAACCAGCCCGTCGCGCGCTATATCAAACGGCGCGGGGCTGAGAGTAGGGGTGTCGTTTTTACAGCTTGTCGCGTAGAGCTTATCAAATACGAATGCCTGGCTTGGGTGCAGCTCGTCCGCGCCGCCTGCTAGCATCATATCCGCAAGGCCAAATTTTATCGCTTCATAGGAGTAGCCGATCGCTTGAGATGCGCTCGTGCACGCAGAGCTCGTAGGTATGAGCCTGCCTTTTAGTCCGTAGTAGATCGCGATATTTGCAGCGACGGTGTGAGGCATCATCTTTACGTATGAGTTGGCGTTGAAGGTGCTATCCTTGCCATGCAAAATATCTATGACCTCGCCAGTAGCCTTTGCATCGCCGCTACAGCTACCCGCTGCGACGCCCATACGACCGTCTTTTATGCGCTCGTCCTTCAAAAGACCCGCATCCGCCAGAGCTTCGCCCGCAGCATCTACGCCAAACATCGCTACCTTGCCCATCGAGCGGGTATCTTTGCGGCTCCAGTGCGCAGGCGGCGCGTAGTTTGGTATCGGCGCGCCCAGCCTCGTATTTAGCTCCTCGCCGAAGATATCCCATTCGCTCATATAAACCACGGCGCTTTTTTGCTGCGCCAAATTTTGCTTGATGCTCGCCCAGTCCCGCCCGAATGCACAGACGTTGCCAAAACCCGTAATAACTACTCTATTTAACATAATCCACCGTCTATTTTAATAACCTCTTTTGTGATGTATGCGGAATTTTCGCTTAGCAAAAACTCCACCAAATGCGCCACCTCGCTCGGCTCGCCGATGCGGCCTAGCGGAATCGCGCTTAAAATTTGCTCGCTTGCGGTTTCGTTTATACCTTCGCTCATCGCCGTTTTGATGAGCCCGGGAGCCACGACGTTTACCGTGATCTTGCGGCTTGCAAGTTCTATCGCTAGCGATTTTGCCGCGGCGATTAGGCCTCCTTTGCTAGCGGCGTAGTTGCTTTGACCGCGGTTGCCGGCAATTCCGCTAACCGAGCTCATCACTACGATACGTCCGCCCTTTTTGGCACGGATCATCGGCATCAGTGCGGGCTTTAGGACGTTATAAAACCCGCCTAAATTCGTATCTATCACGCTTTGCCAATCCTCGCGCTCGAACCATATGAAAGAGTTATCCCGTGTGATGCCCGCGTTTAGCACGATGCCCCAGTATGCGCCGTTTACCTCTATATCTGCTTCGATCCGCTCCTGTGCCGCGGCAGTGTCTGCGACATCAAATTTTAAAATTTGAACTTCCGCCGCACCCGCGTCCAAACAGCGCTTCGCTACGTCTTTTAGCTTTGCTTCGTTGCGCCCATTTAACGCCAAGTCGTAGCCCTTTTGCGCTAAATTTAACGCGCACGCCTCGCCGATACCGCCGCTTGCTCCGGTAATTAAAATTCTCTTAGCCATTTATACTCTTTATCATTTCGTCGCTCGCGCGCATTACGCTAAGTGTGGCGCTTGCGATATGTTCGCCGCCGCAGCGGATCTCGCAATCGAAGATATATAGCCCCTCGCCGTCGCTCACGCTCTGCCTCGCCGTCGTGATCACGCGCTCGCCCACCTTCAGGCTTGCGCGCGAAATATGAAGGTTTCGCACGCCCAGCAAAAACCCAAGCCTCGCCTCGCCGCCATTTCGATAGCCCGAATACACGCCGATACACTGCGCCATTATCTCCATATACGCGTAGCTGCC
>CAUUSU010000175.1:0-4023 GCA_963547835.1 uncultured Campylobacter sp. | reverse complement strand
AATTTTAGTGCATTAATAAAATTGATATATGCTAAATCAAAGGCCGAAATTATAGCTTGTTTTTTGCCTGGGCCTTCATTGCCGTTCATGTCTTTTATAGAAAATTTAATCATATCGTTGTTTTGTTCATATGATAAAAAAAACTCTTGATCGTATAGTTTTTTTGAATAAGACGTAAAAAAGGAGTTAAATAAAGCCAGCTTTTCATTAAAAGAGGTTAACTTCCGATCTATTTGATCTACTATATTTTGCAGCTCCATTCTTAAATCATCACACGATTTTTGATTTTTTTGAATATCCTCTATTTGTTGTTCGGCTCGTCCTTTTTTTTCCGAAATTTTCTCTATTTGCTCGTTTAGTTTAGTGTATTCTGCTAACGACCCGGTTTTTGATAGCCTTTCAAGAATTTCCGAGTATTTTTGTGCACTTGTTTGCCTACTTTGTGCTAATTCGTTTAAACGGGCATCATATTGTTTTATCTTGCTAATAGTATAATCTAATTCGTTTTTAAGCATTTTGTTATGAAAAGTCACGACTTCCTCAAAGCTTTTATGCATATTTTCCGCATAAAATCCAACTTCTTCATACATTAATTTTAAAGAATTGACGTCTTGATCGAAAAAATCTTTTTTTATATTGTCGCATTGCTGTTCGCTTATCGCTTTCTTTAGTTGCAAGTCGGATATATTTTTTTCTAGGTTTATGAGGTTGAGTTGAATACTCCTGAGTTCTTCTTCTTCTATTTCGTATTTTTCGTCTATTTTAAATTCATCTCTTTTTTGCGTTAGTTCCCCTAAGCTTTGTTTAAGAATATTTAAAATTTGAACTAGATCCGTTATATTAAACTGAGATTTTAGCGCATTTAAGATATCTGTGCGTTTTTTTAGTTCCTTTTCTATATCGTTTTTCTTTTGTAACACTTCATCAAAATTAAATCCGAATAAAAATAGATGAATTTTTTCGTATTCGGCAGACTGCGTAAACGGACTCAAATACTTTAAAACATTTGATACTTGTTGTTCGTCTTTTCTTATAAATTTAGCTATAAGCTCTCTAAAAGTAGGTTTTTTGGATTCGCTACCGAAAAATATCTTTTTTAATTCGGCATTAAAATCCTTAAATTCTATATTCTCGTCGTTTGCTATAATAGCGTCGGTCGATTTTATTTGATTATTATTAAAATGAACAGTTCTAGATACCGTATATGTTATTGATTTGCTCGCTAGGTCGTCTTTGATTTTAAGTTGAAAAGACGGCTGATTTTTTTGTAAAAAACCATAAACATTCATATTTTTATTTTTAAATTCTTTATCCATATAAATTTGATCTATTTTACCGCCTAAACAAAAATCTATACATCTTATGAGAGTTGTTTTGCCTATGTTGTTGGTAGTTCCTTTTTCGTCGTTAATGCCTAGTATTAGGTTTAGACCTTTTTTAAATTTAACAGTTCTGATAGTGTTTCCGATTTTGTCGGTAATTACTAATTCATCTAAAAACATATCGATATAAATCCATCGTCCGTAATATTCACGGCATTTATCAAAAATAGCCAGTCTAGCGTTAAAATAAATTGTTTTAGTTCTATCGAGCGGGTCTCTATAAAAATATTATACAATTCAAAAAGGGTATATTTTGGTTTGTTATCCTTTAAAATTTTGAGTAATTCCGCTCCTATGACATATAAGCTATCTTGCGGGTATCTCTCGGTTATTATCATTTTAACCCTTTTTAGGTGGCGGTTTTTTAAATATCTTGCATCTGGCAAATACGTAAAAAACTATATAATGAGCGTAAGCTATATCATCCAAGCTCAAATTACACGATTCCTTAAGATCGTTTTCTATTTCTTTTACTATTTTATCTAAAATTTCATTTGAAGTCGCTTTGTCGTTTGAAATATTGATGTATTTATTTCTTATATAGTTTATAAGTTTACTTTCGATCGTTGGATCAGTCGATGATATAATTCGTATTTTTTCTCTAACTATATTATAGTTCTCCATATAGTCTTCAAAATACTCACGATATTTTGAAAGGCTATTATGGTCTATTTTGTGTTCTATAGTATATTCTTTAGTGTCGGGTTTTTCATATTTTACGTCGGTCGTAAACTCGGATATTTTTAGTAATACGATTTGAATGCTCGACGCTGCTTTTGATTCGGGCATTATGAATAATATGTTTATGGAATTGTCGTTAACATCTCTTCCCGCCGCCTTACCGCCGTTATCTGCCGTTATATTTTGATTGCTATCTAACATCTCTTCCCGCCGCCTTACCGCCGTTATCTGCCGTTATATTTTGATTTTTTATATTCATGCTGTTATTCGTGTTTATACTACTATCTATATTTATTATTTTTTTAGCTATAAATATAGATATAATGAATCCGGCTATGCTGCAGGCGCCGGTAATAAATAAAAACATATCGTGCGTAACTATATCGTGTATCAAAAATTCTCCTTTATTGATTTAAATTATGCTCTTTATTACCTTGCCCACGATTTTAAAATGCTCCTGGCTTTCGGCTAGGCTGATCTCGTAGCTTTGAAAATTTGGATTAACCGAAACGATTTTAAGCATACCGCGCGGCGTGAGTTGGAGATTATACATTTTCCGATAGTCCTTTTATCTCTTTTAGCCTTTTGATAAAGCCGTTTAATAAGTTTTGGTTTCCGTATTTTTTAAAAAGTTCTTTAAACTCTTGAAATTCAGGCGTATTTAGCCTATTGTTTTCAAAACTGCCTATTTGATTGTTATTGCCGCTTACGGCTATGTTATGTTGTCCGACGGCTACCGCCGTATCGCTATCGTCTAACACGTCCTCTTCAAAAATATGACCGTCCTGACTAATAAACGGCACTGCGATATAAACTACTTTTATAGGCTTTTTTATATAAGAGTATTTATACTCTTTTTCCCACTCCATAAGCTGGGCATCTTTTAATACTTCGCCCGGCTCAAAGAAAAATCCAAGCTCTATAAAGTCAAAACTGCTATCGAAGGTGTCGGCCACGTAATACATCCACTTGCGCGGGACTTTATTTGAGTTTATCCAGTTTTCTATCGTAGTCGTCTTGATTTTTAGTTTTTGCGCTAGCCCGTTTTTTCCTTTGACTTTGGCTACTACGCACATACGGCAAACTATATCGGTTGCGGAGCTTTTTAAATTTCTTAGTGATGACGGCTTGCGTCTCATGTTACTTGCCTTTTGAAATCTCTTTAATACTTTTTAGCTTTTCTATAATCGGATCAAGTAAAAAATCCAAGTCCTCATTGCCGTATTTTTTATAAAGCTCTAAAAATTCATCTACTTTGGGGGAGTATTTTTGCCTGTTGCCTATAGTATTATTGTGGCCGCTTACGGCTATGTTATTTTGTCCGACGGCTACCGCTCCCGTTAATTTGTCCATACTCACCCCTAGTTTTTTTGAAATTTCTAGTAATTTCTTATAGTCAATCCCGTCTCCGTCAAGTTCGTATCGTTGATAAGTCCTGAGTGATATGCCGAGTTTGTCTGCCGTTTCTTTTTGCGTTAAGCCTATTTTATCCCTAACTTCTTTTAAATTTATGACATTTTCTTTCATAATATGCCTTTTATTGACGTATTTAAGCTAAATTTAATTGACATATGACAAAAAATGTCATATAATTCAGATATCAATTAAGCAATTATACCAAAAAGGACAAAAAATGAAACTTCAAAACGCGGTTAAGCTCTTAAAAGAGTTCGGAGAGGTTAAGGAGCACGAATGCGGCGCGAGCGTCGAGATCGGGGCTAAAACTTACGGCGCGCTAACAAACTGCGGCGCGGATACGGTTTTGTATCTATTTGAGGAGACTAAAGACGAGCACGGCGGGATATATTTTAGCTTGATAGGCTCGCTAAAGCAGATGCGCGAACGCCTGCAAGAACTACAAAGGGCGGCCTAAGCTGCCCTCAAAAAGGATAAAAGATGAAACGAGACAAATTTATAAACGACATTTTGGGGATAGAGACAGCTCAAAAAGTGAACGAGA
>CAUUSU010000174.1:0-4032 GCA_963547835.1 uncultured Campylobacter sp. | reverse complement strand
TTTAAAATTTTTGATTTCGCAAGTATAGCAAAAGAAATTTTAAAATAGATTTATCTTCGCTAGATGCCTATTTAGCTGCTAAATTTTAAAATTTAGCGGCGGTGATTTTAGAATGTCTGGCTAAATTTAGGATTTTAAAATTTAGGGTTTCAATTTAAAAGGGGCGAGCGGCCTGAGATAAGCTCAAAACCGCTCGCCCGCGGAGTTCAATGAAAAGGCAAAATGCCGCCGCCGTCTAAACCTGAATTAAAATTTATATCTGATGTTCGAGAAAAATACGCGACCCTCCTCAGGGAAGCCCTCTCTATACTCATAGTTTTTATCAAACAGATTCGATACTCCAGCCTCTACGCTTAAGCTCTCGACGGGCTCATACGTAAGCTTGAGATTGGTTACGCCAAAGCCTGCTAATCTGGTCTCTTCCGAAGACAGAACGTATTTGCCGGATGAGATATATTGCGACACATAAGCAGATAGCTTAGGCGTGATTTTATAGTCTGCGTATAAAAAGGCTTTGTGCTTCGGTAAATCATACACTCTAGCGTCGCTACTATTGCTCTTAACTATAAGATAGGAGTAGTTACCACCTATCTCAAGGTCTTTCGTCGCAAAATATCCCGTGCTGAACTCAAAGCCCTTGTGAGTAGATCGGTTGATATTTACGATCATATCTCTAGTATCGCCGTTTCGCGTCTCTTTTCTAAGTCCGAAAGCATCTTTGACCTTTGAATAAAACACTGCCGTTTCGAGCCTTAGCGTATCGCCGAATATCCTTTGATAATCTATCTCGTAGTGGTTTGCTATCTCGGGACGAAGTTCCGGATTTGCAAAGGTTCGGCCGAATCTCTCGCTATATCTGTCCTTCATACTCGGGAAATAGGTCTTTTTTTGCGTAGCTTAAGCTAAACTCGTCGTTGCCGTCGAAGCTATGTTTATAGGTTGCTTGGTAGTTGAAAGCCTTTTCTTTTTTCAGATCGGAAAAGCTATAAAAATGCGGTCTATTGGCTAGAATAGAGCCGTATTTTTCGGCCTTTTTCGGATCTCTAATGTCATAATCGACGCCTAAAATGAGTTTGTTATAATCGGTAAATTTATACGTATTTTCCAAAGCGAAGCTATACATAGCGTCCTGGGTCGTTTGGATCGGCTCGCCGTCGTTATGCTCTTTATGCTCGTCAAATTTATAATTGAGCGCAAATTTGAGTGTATCTTGCTCTACGACGTCGCCTCCGATCTCCGCGCCCGCGCCGTAGGAGTGGTCTCGATAGTGGCTGTTAAATGCGCGTCTCGTTCTTTGCGTGCTGTAGGTTTTGTCGTCGAATGATCTTAAATCGTTTTTGAATTGATCGTAATACGCTTTCGTATTTACGTACAGACTGCCCGCAATTTGCGTATGCGAGAGGAAGTAGAAGCTCTGTTTATCCCACATAGGCCAATCCCAATATCTACTCCAATCCAAATAGCGGCCCGCATACCGAGGGGCCTGTTTTCTGCCTTTTTGATTGATATAGCTGATGGCGTATTCGTCGGTTTCATTAGGCGTAATACCTACTTTAACTCCGATTTTTTTTGTCTCTTTGGATGGAGTTATCGCGTCTGCCGCCGTCTTCATCTTTGTTTATAGGCATGCGAAATTTAGACGAAAGCTGCTGGCCTCTGTCTTCAAAAAAGCTTCCGCTTACTTGCGCGTAGAATAAATTTTGCTTAGTACCGACGCTAAAATCTACGTTGTTGCCGATAGTTTTGCCGCTTTTGCCGCTTTCAACTCCATAACCGATCTCGCCTTCTAGCTCTTTGCTCGGCTTTTTGGTGACCAGATTTATCGCACCGCCCATAGTGTTTGGTCCGTAAAGCACGGAGCTGGCGCCTTTAGAGATTACGATGCGCGACAGATCAAACGTTGTAAATCGTCCGTAATCGATATAGCCGTCGTAAGGGATATAAACGGGGATGCCGTCGATAAAGACGGGCACTCTTCTGGCGTTAAAGCCGCGAACGTAAAAGGTCTGCTCGGCTCTTCCGCCGCCGCCTTTGCTTATTTGTAGCCCCGGCGTACTCTCGGCTACCTCCGAAAGACGCTTGATCTCGTTTTTCTTCAGCTTCTCTTCGTCGATCACCGCGACGCTCGTGTCGCTTTCTTGGACTTTATCGCCGATTTTCGACGTGACTTCGATCTCGCCTAGATTAAAAATTTCGCCGTGAAGCGCGACGGCGGCTATGACGGCAAATAGACAGCTCTTTTTCATCGAAACTCCCTTGAGTAAAATTATTTTAATATATCGTAAAAAATCTGATTTTTATGCATTTTTCATGCATCGATATATGAAAAGAATTTTATTCAATATATGTTAAAAGAAGCTTAAATTTGAAAGCCTATATAAACGAAATTTTAACAAAACCTGCAAAGCGCGACGAGAAGATATTTGAAGGACGGATCGCGCGAGCACGTCAAAATCTTAAGCTTGGAAACGAATGCGTCTAATGCGCGAGCAGCTAGCCTTGCGGCGAGGAGCATGCAGAGGGGGCCGCCATATCGGTCTTATCGAGCGGTAGAATAGATATTTGCGCCGTTTGCGGGGTTTTTCCGTAGCGATTTGCGTATTTTTGATCGTACGGCTTGCGTTTTTCGACACTCGACACTCGGTGTGAGGGGTGAGAGGTGAGGGGTGAGGGGTGAGGGGTGAGGGGTGAGGGGTGAGGGGTGAGGATCGCCGCTTTGCAGTTCGCGCAAGGGTCGAATTTTGTGCAAGGGCAGGCTTGCACGATGAGTTGGCTTTACGTTAAGAGTGGAATTTTGAGCAAGATACGGGCTTCGGGTCGGTCGCAACCAAAGATCGCGCGGCTTTGCGGGCGATGAAATTTTAAAATTTCATATGCAGCACGCATGGATTGGGATTTTGACGCGGACGGGTCTTCGCGAGGGCTGATCCCATGCGAGCGGACGCCGTGCGAATAGGTTTTGGCGCGAGCGCTTTTCGTCGGCGTAGGCGGGCATCTGCGCGAACCGGCGTCGTATAGGCGGGATTTATACGGGCTGAAATTTTATGTCGTTTGAATGAGATAAAATTTTGTAATCTAAATGCCGCACCAAATTCTATCGCCCAAGATTTATCGGCTCAAGTCGTGCCGTTTTAAAATTTCCCGTCGCAGCACTGCATCTGCTACACAAATTTCCGCCGCCGCGACCGCCTCGTCGCCCGCTAACGCACTGCTATTTTAAGCCTCTTGCGCCGCGCCGTCCATTAGCGAGCTATTGCATAAAATTCTACGCCGCCTCTTAAAATTTCCGCGCGCCCTCTATCGGCGTGTCGCTTTAAATTTTACTACGCCGCGTCTTATTAAAATTTTGCCAAGACGCGCAAATTTAATATCGCGCCGCGCCCTACGCATCAAAATTTTATATCGCGACGTGCGGCCGAGCTTGCCGATGAGGCTTACGCGCGACCGAGTATCGTCATACACCGAGCATATTGATAGAGTTGCGTAGGGCTGCCGCACGATCATCGCAGGGCGCCGAACTTGCGTAGAGGATAGCACAGAGCCGTGTGCGACCGATTACCGCGCCGCATAAAATTTATGCCGCAAAATTTCATCGAAGATTGGAATTTAACATAGAGCTAGATTTATCGCGCCAAATTTCGTAGTTGAGGCAAGCGCCGAATTTAGCTTGCACGGCAAATCAAGCGCGCCGCCTAATAAAAGCGGTATAAAATTTGCTCGCGCGATAAAGCCCGTCTTTCGGCACTTAGGCGTATAAAATTCTACCCAGGCGGATCATGTTCGAGCCGCATTTGATCGCGAGCTCAAAATCATCGCTCATCCCCATCGAGCAGATCCGCGCGCCGTGCGGCACGAGCGCATCAAAGATCTCACGCGTCGCCTCGAAGCTTCGCGCGATCTGCGCGGGCTCGCTCACATGCGCTCCGATGCTCATCACGCCGATTAAATTTAGATTTTTGCACTCCTGCTTGATGCGTAAAAACTCCTCCACCGCGCGGTTTTTATCGAGCCCAGTTTTGGAGCTCTCGCCCG
>CAUUSU010000173.1:0-4063 GCA_963547835.1 uncultured Campylobacter sp. | reverse complement strand
TAGCTTTGATAAAGTCGTTTACTTTAAACGCTGCGTTAATATTTTCAAATCCTTTCGCATAAATATTAGCGATTAGATAACCATCTCGTTTTAGGGATTTTGAAGCCCTTTTACCGATACTATCTCTAACGATACCTTCTAACATTAGGTTTCCTTTGTGAAAAAATGAAGCGTGATAATAGCTAAATGTTGCTTTAAATCTATTTAAGAAATATGGGACTTTATGCAGATCGATCAATAGTGGAATTTATTTATGCATGTTAGGATGTCTTTTGTGCACTGCAATATAAATTACGACGATAAGCCTCTATGCCGCAAAATTATCATAATCAGCCGCTCCCCCATGATTTCGTAAAAATCCTTTTTGTATTCGCTCGCATGCTTTCGCAACGCGTCTTTGAATTCGTCGTAGAATTTTAAGCCGCATTCGCAAGCTTCAAAAAATCTCAAAAGTGCGCTGTATCTTATGACCGAATAGCGTCCATGCTCATCAAATTTCGCTAACTCTTTATCTGCATAGCTATAATCAGGTAGAAGCAAAAAGCACTTTGCTCTGCCGCCTGAATCCTGCTGATCGGCAATCTTTGAGTATTTATCTAGCTGAGAGCATATTGCGCCGCTTTGCAAATCGTGTCTTATCCCGTTGATACCGGATTTGATCTTATTTTCGATGACGATTGCGTGGTTTTGATCTTTTATGAAAATATCTATATTTTTGTATTCTCTTAAAATTTGCGCATCCTCGCTTATGTTTAGCCGTAAAATTTCGCTCGCAAATTTTAAAAATAGCTTCGCATCGTTTCGCAAATAATAGACTATCCAATTTGAAAAGCTTAACTCATCGTCCATCTTGCCGATTATCTCTAGGATGTTTTGCTCTTTAGCTTTAAAATTTAAAATTTCATCTCGTTTGATCCGCTTCGTAGTATCGTTATCTTGCCAAAGCTCGGGCGCGAAAATTTTATCCAGCACGCTTTCGTGGCGGACATATTGCTTCAAAGATTGCGAGGAAAATTTAAATGGCACTAAAAAATGCGTTTCGTCTATCAGTTTCTCATAGTCAACGATGTAAAATTTAAATTTTGGTTTTTTAAAATCCGACGTTTCAAATGTTATATACGCGGCATTGGGGCTATCGTTTTCGCTTTCAAATAGCTCGTTTAGAAGCACGCCGCCGTAAGCGATATTTTGTGCTTCAATCATTTCGGATTGCCTTTTAAGCTCCTCTTTAGCGCCGCGCTTTCTGCCGCAGACAAAAAGCTCATCGCTCAAAAGCAGCCTTAACTCGCTAGCGCAAGCTAAAATTTCAAAACAATGTTTCGAGATAGCGCGCACTAAAAGAACTTTGTGCGCATCCTTCGCATCCCCGTTTATCGTGCCGTAAGGATTTACGTAGATGTAGTGTCTGCCGTTGTCTGCTTTAAAAAGATTGATGATTTCGTGCCCTAATCTTTCGTCCAAATAGCCGCCCGAAAACATTCGATTTATAATTATCATCTCAGAATAAATTCCTATCTATATTTTTAGCGCTAAATTTACGCACGCATTCTCGTATGGCGTTGCGTACTTCGTCGCGCTTTTGTTTATCGTAAAAATATAATCCCGTCGAGCCGAAGTTTCCTAAGACGTAGAGATAATATCTTGTTTGGATGTCATTAATGCGCCGCCCCAATCTAGCTGTTTTGGCATTTTTGGAGCTCATCCTAAAAAATTTAATCACCGCTAGGAAAATTTTAAAAATATTTGCGCTTTTTACCTCTTTTTTCTCTAAGCGCATATCCTCGATTTGATCTGCCGTGACGGTTCTGCTGCGCATTAAATTCCAATACGGCGCGCAGAGCAAAACAGCTACAATGCTATTTTCAACGTCGCTTCTAGGGAAAGTGATTTTACCTGTTTGCATATCGATTAAGTATCTTTTGTTTTTATTGTAGATCAAAATGCTTTGAAACGGCAAAAGCACTAAAATCACGGCACCCACGCCTAATGGTAACAGCAAAATTCCAATGAGTAAAGTCCATTTAAAATTTTTAAAAACAATCTCTAGCGCGGTATGGACGTCGATTATCTCATATTTCATAAAATTCTCTTGCGATGAAATTTTAAAATTTTATCCATTTGGTTGTTTGCACGATTTAAAATTTATTAAAGCGCCGAGAGTTTCGGCTCGCAGCGCTTTAAATTTTAATCTTGCACCCAATTTCGGCGCGAGATCACTACTTTTTACGACGCTTTTTATCTCCGGCTCTTTGAGCGGGAGTTCTATAACTTCCTGCTCTTCCTCTTTTATCGCCGTTTTTTCCTACTCTATTTTTTGGTGTCGCCATCTCCTGCTCCTTATAAAAGATATGTGTAATTATACCCCCCCCTGAAATTTGGTTGAAATTTTATTTATTAAAGATTAAATGAATAGGAATTTTATAAGATTAATCGGACGTGAAATTTTAATCGAAATTATAGATATTTTAAAACGAAATTTAAGGTAGTATCTGCCCGCATAGCAGCGGACAAACGAATTAAATTCCGCCCGCCTAGCGGCAGGCAGAATTATTTAAAATTTTAAGTTGCAAAATTTAGAATTTTAAAATTTACGACTTAGCGGATCTCTTTTAGCTGTACGACTTCGCCGGCGAGCATCTCTTCGGCGCTCTCTCCGGATTCTGCTGCCAAATCCCTTTTTTTGGCAAGATCGACGTTTTTGATCTGCAGATCGAGGTCGTTTCGCTTAGAGGCCTTATCTAGCGCCTCCTCGCGGGTAATGACACCGTCTCTATAAAGATCGAGTAGGTGCTGATCGAAGGTCTGCATGCCGTAGGTGTTGCGACCGTCGGCAATCGCGTCTGGAATTTCATCGTCACGCGCATCAAGTATCATATCCTTAATACGGGTATTTTTGCGTAAAATTTCAACGACGGCTACGCGCTTGCCCTCGATAGTACGAGCAAGGCGCTGAGAGATGACCGCCTCTAGGACGGATGCTAGCGTCATTCGGATACGCTCCTGCTCAGCCTGCTCGAACATCGCAATAATACGGTTTACCGTCTCTTTCGCATCGATGGTGTGCACCGTCGAAAACACTAAGTGGCCCGTTTCCGCGGCGTGAAGTGCGGTCTCGATCGTCTCTAAATCGCGCATCTCACCCACGAATATTACGTCCGGATCCTCTCGCAGCGCAGCGCGAAGCGAATCTGCGAAGTTGTTGCAGTCCTCGCCTATAGCGCGCTGATTGATGATGCATTTATCGTCTTTAAATACGAACTCTACGGGATCTTCGATCGTAACGACGTGGCTGGTTCTTTGCCTATTTATGCGATTTATCATACTTGCGATCGTGGTAGTCTTTCCGCTTCCCGTAGGTCCCGTAAGTAGCACGACGCCGCGCATAGCCGTGTCGCAAATATCTTTGATCGAAGGCGGCAGACCTAGATCGTCGATCTCTGGAATTTTAACCGGTATCGTTCGGAAAACCGCGCTGATACCATCGATCTGAAAGAAAATATTAACGCGGAAGCGATAATCTTCGTTTAGCTTATAGGTAAAATCCACGCTCTTTTTCTCGATAAGCTCAGGAAAGCGCGTAATGAGAAGCTCCTTAGCTAGCGTCATCGCGTCTTCTTTCAAAAATGGCGTTTTGCTAAATTTTACCAGCTCGCCGTGGATACGACCTCTAATAACCGCGCCCGATTTTATGTGAAGGTCACTACCGCCGTTTTGGATTAGAAATTCCAGATATTTATTTAGCCTATCTCGCTGCTTAAAATCCAGCGTAGAAGCGTCAACTTGATACTGCGAATAATCTATAGAACCCGCCATCATTTCTCCTTTTTAAGTATTTTTATTATCTCTTTAAATGCCTCTTCAAAGGCTACTAGCCCGTCATCGAGTAGCTTTTTATACGCCTTTTTCATATCGATCTTCGCATCCGCTACGCGAGCGAAAAATTCCTCTATCTGCGCATCGCTAGGCGGCATTTTGGGCTTTTGATCGCCGCTTATAAAAGCCTCTATAGTCTCAAGCGGCGCGGTGTTTACGCAGCCCGGATACATCAGCTCGCTTACGTAGT
>CAUUSU010000172.1:0-4066 GCA_963547835.1 uncultured Campylobacter sp. | reverse complement strand
CGTTCTTAGGCGAGGTAAAAATCAGCGTGCTGCCTTGCGGCGGCTTTGCGGCGGCAGGTAGGCTGAGGATAGAATTTTCGTAGGCGATCACGCTTTGCAGCCGCACGCCTGCGCTAGATAGAATTTGCTTTAGCTTCGATACCGTTTCGCGCGCGCGCAGATACAGCGCGTCTGCGCCTTGCAAGAGCGGTGCAATCTCTGCGGCAAACTCATTGCCGTGCCCGTGCTGTGCCACAAAAATATCGCGAAATCCAAACTCGCGCGCAGCCGCAGCGCACGGCTCGCCGATAGCGTAAACGGGCGTATCTAAATCAGGCGAAATTTCATTAAATTTTATCGCCGCCACCGCATTTTTGGAGGTAAAAATTAACGCGCCGATCTGTGCAGGCAGGCTAAATTTGAGGAATTTTATCTCGCAAACCGCAAGCTGCCTCACCTGCGGATGATCAAATTTCGTATTAGACACCAAATATATCAAAACGCCACCTCTAATTTTAATTTTATACAACTAGTATATTTCCATCTTTAAAAAGTTAATTATAGAGTTTGGTTGAAGATACTTTTGCGCTTTTATGTCTTAGTTTCATATATTAAAGGCTTCTTTTACCTCCCAACCTCTTTTTTATAATTATTCTCCGATTTTCTACTTCATTATTTTTTCATAAAATAGAATAAAAATTTTGCCTAACAATGGTAAAATTTCGAATCAATTTATTTTTCTTGCAAAATCTCTTTCAGTTATTCCTCTTTCTCGAATCTCAACTCTCTTGTTCTCGGGTGCTGAAGTTTCTATTTCTTCTTCGGTTCGATATTTTTTTCCAAAATAAATATCTTGCCAATAAGCAATCGTGTTTGCGTTTCTTCCATCAGATGTTCTTGTTATAGTTTTTTTAGTGCTAGGTTTTATTATTTTAACCTCATTACTCTCCAGTATAGATAACCTATCTTGAACACTACTAGCTTTCATTTTTAGTTTTGGAATTTCCAAAACTCCCAAGCTCTCGTTTGTGTCAGGATCAAAGATTTCATCATCTTTTTCAAAAATAATAAATATATCTCCAACTTTAACACCATCTAAATCGCCTTTGTTTATGGCCACTCTATGACTATCTATTATTTTTACAATTCGTGCTTCCATTATTAATTTTCTCCTTGTAAGTTTAAAAATTTTTTCGATATCACTTCTTCAATATCACTTTCTTTGAGTTGTAAACTAAAATACAAACTACTATTATACTGCTTTGGCAGAGGTTTATCAATTCGATACAAAATTTGAATATGGCATGTCTTATCATTACCCTGTACATATTTTACAATGCCTATACCGACAAATACCTCAATATTTTCACTATCTATAAAGTAAAGCCTTATAATATCATTATAGGTTAATTTAATGGATGATTTATTTAAAAATAGCTCGTTGCCATCCACCTCTCTATGTAAGGGTCTAAGTTTAAGTTTTTTAATTAAGCTATAATCTGTCACATACTGCCTCATATTATACAAGTAACCAACAAGTATTGAGACTACGATTAGAAAGATGAAAATAAACAAAATAAGCCACTTAATACTTATTAAGTCGCCCACATTAACAAATAAAGTAACCATAGCTGATAAAAAACCAGATACGCCTATAATAATGGCAATTATATGTGCTTTGAGATACTCAAGCATCAGATACCTTTTTATAAAAATTTTATACTGCTATATTTAAGCAAAATAATTCAAATTTTCAGCCACCCGTTTAAAATTTCAATCTGCGTCGCCACGCTCTCATTTGCCGTGCCTCCTTGCGACTTGCGTGCTTCTTTGGAGGCGTTTAGATCAAGAAATTTAACCGCACCCGCGTCCAGGCTTTCATCCACGCTTGCAAGCTGCTGCGCATTTAGCTCGCTCAAATCCAGGCCCAAATTTTCCGCATACGCCACGGCCTTGCCCGTGATAAAGTGCGCCTGCCTAAACGGCACGTTTTTCTCCCGCACGAGATAGTCGGCCAGATCGGTTGCGCTCAGGTGCCCGCGCTTCGTCATCGCGAGCATATTTTGCTCGTTAAATTTAGCCGTTTTTAGCATCTGTTTTAAAATTTCAAGGCTCGCAAGCGCGGTGGCGACGCTATCAAAAACGCCCTCCTTGTCCTCTTGCATGTCCTTGTTGTATGCTAGCGGCAAGCCCTTCATCACCGTTAGCAGCGCGACGAGATTGCCGTTTACGCGCCCCGTTTTGCCGCGGATTAGCTCGGCGACGTCGGGGTTTTTCTTCTGCGGCATGATCGAGCTGCCCGTACTGTACGCGTCGCTGATCGTGACAAAGCCGAACTCCTGCGAGCTCCACAAGATTAGCTCCTCGCACAGGCGCGACGCATGCGTCATCAGCACGCTTACATTAAACAAAATCTCCAGCGCGAAATCGCGGTCGCTGACGCTGTCCATAGCGTTTGGCGTCACTCCCGCGAACCCCAGCTGCTGCGCGACCAGCTCGCGGTTTATCGGATGCGGCGTGCCGGCAAGCGCGGCGGAGCCTAGCGGACAGAGATTATTTCGCTCGCGCGAGCTGGCAAAGCGCTCGTAGTCGCGGCGAAACATAAACGCGTAAGCTAGCAGATGATAGGCAAGGCTCACGGGCTGGGCGTGCTGAAGGTGCGTGTAGCCGGGCATCAGCGTGTCCGCGTGCTCGCTAGCTATATCTCGCAGCGCGGCGACTAACTCGCGAGTTTTTTCGGCTATAGCAGCGCCGCTTTTAAGCACGTAGAGGCGAAAATCAAGCGCGACCTGATCGTTTCTGCTGCGCGCGGTGTGCAGCCTACCGCCAAGATCGCTTCCGATGAGCTCGCTTAGGCGCTTTTCGACCGCCATGTGGATGTCCTCGTCGGCGGTTTTAAACTCAAATTTACCGCTTTTTATCTCCTCAAACACGGCGTCAAGCCCCGCGACGATCTTTTCGCTCTCGTCAGGCTTTAAGATCCCGCAGGCGCCGAGCATCCGAGCGTGCGCCTTGCTGCCTGCGATATCCTCCTGCCAAAGCGCCCTATCAAAGCCGATCGAGGCGTTAAACTCCTCCAAAAGCGCCGAACTCGCCTCGCTAAAGCGCCCCTCCCACATTTTTTTCACGCTCGCTCCTTCGTTTAAATTTTCGGTGATTTTATAAAATTTTAAATCTCGCCGCACAAAATTTGCGGGCGAGAAAAAAGGCTAAAGCGCGATAAATTCCTAAAAAATGTGCGTGCCTCTTCGCGCACTAGACTTTGGAATTTACTGCGCCTCAAGCTTAGCGATTCAAAAGCGCTTACTAGTCTATTCGATCCACTTTACTACGTCATCCATGCTGCGGCGGATCTTTTGCGGCTGTGGATTTACGCGGTAGCCGAAAGGCACGAGTAGCGCCACGCGACGCTCATTCCATTTTAGATTCAAAATCTCTCCGAGCGCTGCGCGATCAAAGCCCTCCATCGGGCAGCTGTCGATGCCGCGACTTGCGGCCTCGTTCATCATCGCAAGTGCTGCGAACATGCACTGCGCGTGCGACCAATTAAATAGCTCCTCATCATCGTTGTGAAAATAACCGCTTAAAAAATCTTGATAAAATTTATGCCTGTCGCCGATATATTTGGGCGCTTCATCTTTTTTACGCGTAATCATTCGCTCGATATAATCACTTCCTAGCTTTATGTCCTTGATCTTTGCTAAAATCACGACCAGATGTGAGCAAGAGGTGATCTGCGGCTGATTCCATGATTTTTCGCGTATCTGCTCGCGCAGCGCCTTGTTTTGTACAACCAAAAAGTCCCATTGCTCTAGCCCCGTAGAACTAGGTGCTAAGATGCCTGCCTGCAAAATGGCGTCAAAATCGGCTTTGCCGATTTTTTTGTTCTCGTCAAAAATTTTGCACGCGTGGCGAAATTTCATAATCTCTAAATGTGTCATAGTCTCTCCTTAATTAGAATTTTTGTAAATCAAATACCCGCCATCTTTGCGTCTGATGCTGAGGTTGCCCTCGCGCGAGCGCACGCCGATACGGTAGTAGCCGTCCTCTTTGGTGACGTTGATGTCGCTAAAGCCGCCGATATTTA
>CAUUSU010000171.1:0-4088 GCA_963547835.1 uncultured Campylobacter sp. | reverse complement strand
GCGTGATGCTAAGGCTTGCGGATTTGATATGAAATTTTTTACGGATTTTTTTACGGATTTTTAGATGCGGCGCGCCCAAGGCGTCTTTGTAAATTTTGGCGTCTTTGAAGCCGAATTCCGCGCCGATGCCAGTGCCTAGCGCCTTGCTAAGCGCTTCTTTGGCGGCATAGATGCCCGCTATACTTTCGTCGCGCAGCGCGGATGAGCGCTCGGATTTTTTCAAAATGCGCTTTAGAAATTTCGCGCCGTATTTTACGCGCAGCGCCGCGATCCTGCGCACCGCGGTTATGTCTGTGCCGATCTTTATCACGGACGAACGCTCCGCGGTTTAAATTTAATCACGGCTATAAGCTCTCTTTAATCTCGATGTCAATGATCTTATCGCCCTGCCTGATCGCGTCCAGAACCGCTAGGCTAGGCTGATCCACGATACGACCGAATACCGTATGCACGCCGTCTAGGTGCGGTTGCGCGCTGTGGCAGACGAAAAACTGACTCCCGCCCGTATCGCGCCCCGCGTGCGCCATCGATAGCGCGCCGCGCACGTGCTTATGCTTTTGACGGTCGCATTCGCACTTTATGCGCCAGCCCGGACCTCCCGTGCCGGTGCCGCGCGGACAGCCGCCTTGGATTACGAAATTTGGAATTACGCGGTGAAAATTTAGCCCCTTGTAAAACCCGCTGCGAGCAAGGCAAGCGAAATTCGTAACCGCCTGCGGGGCTTCGTCACCGAAAAGCTCCAGCTTCATATCGCCCTTTTCGGTTTTTATCACGGCGTATTTATCGCGTGCCAAAGCCGCTGCGTCGATGTCGTAAATTTTTAAGCTTTCCATTTTTTCTCCTATGCGATGTTGGTGTAAACTGCCTGCACGTCGTCATCATCCTCTAGCCGCTCGAGCAGCGCGTCTATGTCGCCAAGCTGCTCCTCGCTAAACTCGTGCTTTTCGTTAGCGACGAATTTTAAGCTTGCGCTGATGATCTCAAGCCCTATCTTTTCGATCCCCTCATTTAGAGTGCCGAAGCTTTCGTATTCGCCGTAGATTAGAAGCGTCTTTTCGAGCTCGCCCTTGTCGTTTTCAAACTCGTTGATCTCAAGCTCGCTAAGACCGAAGTCGATGAGCTCAAGCTCCAGCTCCTCGATGTCGCGGCTCGGCAGCTTGGTTTCAAAAACGGCCTTGTGCGAAAACATAAATTTCAAACTGCCGCTCGGCAAAAACTCGCCCTTAGCTTTGTTTAAAATTGACTTAACGTTTGCGACGGTGCGGGTCGGGTTGTCGGTGGCGCATTCGATTATTAAAAGCGCGCCGTGCGGCGCCTTGCCGTCGTAGAAGATCGTTTTGATATCGGCGCTATCTTTGCCGCTAGCGCGCTTGATAGCCGCGTCGATGTTGTCTTTGGGCATATTTTGCGCCTTTGCCGTAGCGATTGCGGCGCGCAGCTTGGAGTTCATCAGCGGATCTTCGCCGCCCTCTTTCGCAGCCATCGTTATGGCCTTGCCCAGTTTTGGGAAAAGTTTGCTCATCTTTCCCCATCTAGCTTCTTTTGAAGCGCGTCTGTATTCAAAAGCTCGTCCCATAAAATTCCTTAAAGCTTAAATTTAAAACGGGTGATTATAACGAAAAACCCTTAAATTTCAGGAGCGGGCATTGAAATAAAATTTATTAAAAAGTAGTATAAGTTTTGAAATTTTAATCCAAAGGAGAGGCTCATGGCTTTAAAACAAAGCGTAAAATTTAAGGCGCAAAATATACACTGCGAAAACTGCGCGAGGACGATCAAAAACGCGCTTAAGGACGATTTCGGCGAGATCGAGGTGGACGTAGCAAGCGGAGTGGTGAGTTTAAGCTTAGATCCGCGCGACGAGGCTAAATTTAAAGAGGAGATGGACGATTTGGGCTTTAGCGTCGCAGAAAAGCTAGCCTAAAAACTAACGCAATGTCAAGTAAAATCACTCTAAATATAGTCGGGATGAGCTGCGTAAACTGCTCCAATGCGATCGAGCGGGTAAGTCGCAAGATCGAAGGGGTGCAGGAGGCGCACGTAAATTTCGCAAACGGCAGCGGCGAGTTCGTACTTGCTGATTCGGCGCTTGAGGAGACGCTAAAAGCTAAGATCAAAAAGCTGGGATACGATATCGCCGTAGATTACGAGGATCTGGAGCGCAAAAAGCGGCGCAACCTCAAAGCGGCGCTATTTAGGCTAATCCTCGCTCTCATTTTAGCCGCGGCGGTAATGGCGGTGGAGATGAGCGGGTTTTTAAGTTTCGTTCCAAAGGCGCTACTTTGCGCGGCGATGGCGTGCGTGAGCCTATTTTACTGCGGCAAGAACTTCTTTTATCACGCTTACGGCTCGCTGAAAAACAGAAGCTTCGATATGAACGTGCTCGTGGCGATGGGAAGCTTTTTCGCGTTTGCCTATTCGCTAACGGCCGCGGCGTGGGTCTATACGCACGACGCGCAGAATGAATTTACAAATCTTTATTTCTCGTCCGCCTCGATGATAATCGCCTTTATTTCGCTCGGCAAATACCTCGAAGAGCGCAGCAAGATGAAGGCGAACGACTACATCAAGGGGCTAATCGATTTAAGCCCCAAAACCGCGCTTTTGATCAAAGACGACGGCACGATAGCCGAAGTGCGCGCAGAAGCGCTAAAGCCGGGCGATAAAGTACTCGTAAAAAACGGCTCGCGCATCCCTTGCGACGGGCTTATCGTCGAGGGCGGCGCGCAGATCGACGCCTCGCTCATCAGCGGCGAGAGCTTGGCGGTTTATAAAGGCGTAGGCGATGAGGTAAACGCAGGCTGCGTCAGCACTGACGGCGTCATCTACGTGAAGGTGACGAAATTTTCGCATCAGACGCTGCTTGCCGAGATTAAAAATCTGCTAAACGAGGCGGGCAACAAAAAGATGCCGATCGCGCGCTTTGCCGATAAAATTTCAAATATCTTCGTGCCCGCGGTGATTTTGATCGCGCTTGTTAGCTTTATAGCGTGGATGGCGCTTGACGGGCGGCTTTCATACGCCGCATCCGCCGCTATTTGCGTGCTTATCATCTCCTGCCCGTGCGCGCTAGGTCTTGCGACGCCGATCGCGATCGTTTGCGCGATCTCAAACGCTGCAAAGGCTGGAATTTTAATCAAAAATCCCGAAATTTTAGAAATTTTAAAAGGCGCCGACGTCGCGGTTTTCGATAAAACAGGCACTCTTAGCAAGGGCGAAATTTCGGTAAGCTTCAGCGATCTGAGCGCCCAAGATCTCTATGCTCTGGCAAGTGCGCAAAAGCTTAGCGAGCATCCGATCTCAAAGGCGATCGTGAAATTTGCCGAGCTGAAATTCGGCGAAATTTCTAAATTTAACGGCGAGTTCGAAAGCATCGCGGGAAAAGGTATCGTCGCTAAAAATCCCACCGGCGAAATTCTTTGCGGCAGCGCGGGCTTTCTGCGCGAGCGCGGCGTGGATGCGGGCGTCGAAGTAGAAGCGGAGGAGCTTTTAGACAAGGGCTTCGGCGTCGTTTACTGCGCGATAGGCGGCTCGTATGCGGGCTTCATCGCATTTAGCGACGAGATCAGAGCCGAAGCGCGGGACGTCGTGCAGGCGCTGCAAAAAAGAGGCGTAAAAACCGTCATGCTAACGGGCGATAACGCCAAAACGGCAAATTTCGTCGCTCAAAATCTCGGCATAGACGAAGTAAAAAGCGGAGTGCTTCCAAGCGGCAAATATGAGTTTATCAAATCCCTGACGGACGAGGGCAAGCGGGTGCTTTTCGTGGGCGACGGCGTCAATGACGCGCCGAGCTTAAAAGCCGCCAGTATCGGCATCGCGATGAACGGCGGCAGCGACGTAGCCAAGGGCGCGGGCGACGTAATCTTTATAAAAAACGATCTTGAAAGCGTGCTATATCTATTCCGCCTAGGCGGCGCCGCAATGCGGACGATCAAACAAAACCTCTTCTGGGCGCTGTTTTACAACGCCGTATGTATCCCGATCGCGGCAGGCGCGCTATATCCAGCGCTCGGCGTGCTTCTAAAGCCGATGTACGGCGCTGCGGCGATGTGCTTTAGCTCCGTAACGGTCGTGCTAAATTCCAT
>CAUUSU010000170.1:0-4133 GCA_963547835.1 uncultured Campylobacter sp. | reverse complement strand
CGACGTGACCTCGACCGGCACGGGACGCAACTGGGCGCACGTAAACTCGATCTCGTACGATCCTAGCGACGACGGCATCATCCTCTCGCTCCGCCACCAAGGCATCGTCAAGATCGGCCGCGACAAAAAGGTAAAATGGATCCTAGCGTCGCCTGAGGGCTGGAGCGCGGACTTTAAAGAAAAAGTGTTAGTGCCTGTGGATAAAAATGGCAACAAAATCAAATGCGAAAACTCAAGGTGCGAGGGCGATTTCGACTGGTCGTGGACGCAGCACACCGCGTGGCTCACTCCGCGCTACGACAACAAGGGCTCCGTAAAGCACATCAGCGTATTTGACAACGGCGACGGCCGTGGCATGGAGCAGCCTGCGCTAAAAGAGCAAAAATACTCACGCGCGGTCGAGTATAAGATCGACGAGCAAAAGGGCACGGTAGAACAGACGTGGGAGTTTGGCAAGGAGCGCGGATTTGACTTCTATAGCGCGGTTACTAGCAACGTGGAGTGGCAAAAGGATAAAAGCACATACTTTATCTCAAGCTCGAACGTCTATTTGCTAAAGCCCGATAAGACGATCAAAATGGTGCTTGTGGAGATCGATCCGAAGAGCAACGACGTCAAATTTGAAATGGACGTAGAGTCGGCGTCTAGAGACGACGTAGCATACCGCGCGCTGGTGATCGATCCGAATATCTTTGATTATTAAAATTTCGCGATAGGTTGGAATTTAGCTTTTAAATTCCACCTGTCGCTTTGGTGCGGATAGAATTTTACGACTTAAGCGCGAAATTTTAAATTTTTATATAAGATGAATTTTTTTAGCAAAGGAGCAAAAATGGAATTTGTAAGCTTAAACGATGGCAATAAGATGCCGATTTTGGGATTTGGCGTATTTCAGGTAGATCCGAAAGAGACGCAAAGATGCGTCGAGGATGCGATCTCGGTCGGCTACCGCAGCATCGATACGGCAAAGGCATATTTCAATGAAGAAAGCGTGGGCGCAGCAATTAAGACGGCTCTTGCAGGTGGGTTAAAGCGCGAGGAGCTGTTTATCACTACTAAGCTTTGGATTAACGATGCGGGCGAAAAACAAGCGCTAAAGGCCTTTGATGCGTCGATGAAAAAGCTAGGGCTTGACTACCTCGACCTTTATCTCATTCATCAGCCATATGGCGATATTTACGGCTCATGGCGAGCGATGAAACGTTTGCGCGATGAGGGCCTTGTTCGCTCTATCGGCGTTAGCAACTTCTACGCTGATCGGATCGTAGATCTGTGCGAAAACAGCGGCGTGATCCCTGCGGTAAATCAGCTTGAGTGCCATCCGTTTTATCAGCGTGAAGCGTTAAAACGCGTACTTGATGGCTACGGCATAACATTTGAGTCGTGGGCTAGCTTCGCCGAGGGTAAAAACGATATATTTAAAAACGCCGTGCTAAGCGGTATCGGTGAAAAATATGGCAAAAGCTCAGCTCAGGTTATTTTGCGCTGGTTAATTCAG
This sequence comes from uncultured Campylobacter sp., assembly GCA_963547835.1. Classification (GTDB taxonomy): domain Bacteria; phylum Campylobacterota; class Campylobacteria; order Campylobacterales; family Campylobacteraceae; genus Campylobacter_B. The sequence continues at coordinate 2,635 of CAUUSU010000170.1, read as the reverse complement.
CGCGGCATCGTCGTCATTCCAAAGAGTGTAAAAATAGAGCGAATGAAGCAAAATTTCGATATTTTTGATTTTGCGCTTGCACCTGATGATATGGCTGCTATCGCTGCGCTTGATACTGATAAGACGCTGTTTTTCGACCACAGAAATCCTGAGCGCGTAAAGTGGATAATACATGCTTTTGATAAGTAAAATTTATTGAATTAAAGCGGATTGTTTGCTTTAAAATTAAGCTGCGAGCGTGCAATCCTTGCTATTAAATTTGAGCTTGAGCGAGATTGGAGATAGAGCTTGTAGCAATAAATTAGCCTGCTCGCTCAAGCGGCGTGATGGCGTAGCCTGCTATTTTATATATTTTCTGTGGGAAGCTCTGCTTTATTCGCTTTAATCTCAAATTTACCCTTTATTTTATACAATCTTTGAAATTTACCGCAAAGGAATTTTATGAAAATCGCTAAATTTTTAAGAATTTTAGCTGCCGTTTGCTTACTTGGCTCGGGCGCAAACGCGCTAGAGGAGGGCGTTAATTATCAAGTGCTGCAAAAGCCGCTAAACGTGCCTAAAAACAGCATCGTTAAAATTTTTAACTACGAGTGTCCGCACTGCTATGCGTTCGACAGGACGGTCACGCCGCAGCTAATGAAAAAGCTTGAGGGGACGGAATTTTTGCCGTGGCATCTAAAGACCAAGGGCGTGTTCGGACAGACCGCAAGCGGTATATTCGCAGCGCTTATCGTGCTTGATGAAAAGGACGATGTGAGCCCGCTAAGCGATGAGTCGAAATTTAAAAAGGCAAAATTTGCGATTTACAAAGCGATCCACGACAAAAAGGACGATTTCGGCGGCGGTAGCGACAAACAAAGGTTCATCAAAACCGCGCTGGATGCTGCAGGCGTGAGCATGAGCGAATACGAAGCGGCGCTTGCCAGCAAAAAGGCACAGGCTCTGCTTGCGCAGTGGGACGGAGGCTACGAAGTCGCTGTGATTTCGGGCGTGCCGGCATTTGTCGTCAGCGGCAAGTATCTCTTAAACACGGCTTCGTTCGGCTCCGTCGATGAAATGGCCGCCGCGGTAAAGGAGCTGCTGGCGAAATAGGTCTTGTCGCATTAAATTTAGTCGCGCCAAAGCAAACTTTGTTTTATGCGCAGCGTTAAATTTAGCCGCAGCGGTAGGCTTCTAGTAAATTTTATCGCTAAGCCGCGCGGCACGATAACGACTAAATTTTACGTTTTCAAGGCACGGGTTTCGGCGAGTAAAATTTGAGCTAAAATTTACAAATTTAACTTCAAATTCTGAACTCAAAATTTAAAGGCGAAGTATTTTTACGTCAGACGAGGCGGCGGCAAACGAGGCGAGGGAGCGGGTTCGGTCGTCCGTGACCGAAGCCGAGCGAGGCGCTTTCTGCTTGCAGTTGCGACCGCAAGGGAAGCAAAGCGAAGTATGGCGGAAAAAGACAAGCCGCAAATAAAATTTAACGCCAAATTTGAACGTAGAAATTTCAAGGTGAAGTATTTTTGTCATAGACGAGGCGGATGAGCAAGGGCAAAGGAGCGTATATATAATACGTGACTGCAGCCCGCAGCGAGATCCAACGAAGTATAGGGCAAAAAGACAAGCCGCTAAATTTAGATTACTCGCCGCTTAGTAGGATGTACCCGCTCTCGCTAATATTCTTAAACCTCACCCCCAGCTCCCGCTTTAGCCTTAGCACGACGTTTTGTATCGCGCCCTTGCTCGAAAGCTCGTTTTCATATACGAACTCCTCGATCATCTCGTAGCTCACGAGCTTGTTTAGATTGTATGCAAAGAGCCAAAAGAGCTTGTTTTGCAAAAAGGATAGATAGATCTCCTCGCCGTTTTTGTAGATCTTTTCTTTGGCGAGATTTATGCTGGTTTGCGGGCCAAGGGGCACGAGCTTTTCGTCCTTTTCGTAGGTTAGAGCCACTAGCAGACGGCAAAGCGCGGCGATATCGACGGGCTTTTTTAGAAACGACGCCGCGCCGTGCTCGATGCTTTTGATGAGGTTGTCGTCGGTGTCGTAGGAGGTAAAGACGATAAATTTTTGCGCGGGCTTTATGCGCATCATCTCCTTCATCATCTCAAAGCCGTTCATCGCGGGCATGTGGATGTCGGTGATGACGACGGCCGGGGCTAGCTTTTTAAAGCGCTCCAACCCCTCCAGCCCGTCGCCCACGCCCCAGACGCTTAGGCAGTAGGGCTTTAGCCCGCCTATTAGCAGCTCCCTTGCGATCTCGTCGTCTTCTACGATGAGGACGGTCAGGTCTTTGAGCAGCTTCAAATGCTCTTGCATCTCACTCCTTTAAATTTATCTCAAAGCCGAGCTCAAACGTCGTCGGATCGCCCGCGCTTAGCAGCCTGATATCGCCTGCGAGCTTTTCGTTTGCCAGCTTTTTGCCGAAATACAGCCCGATGCCGCTTCCTTGCTTTTTGGTGGTTTTTGGCTGGGTTAAAATTTTATCCCGAAGCTCCTTGCTCACGCCGCTACCGTAGTCTGTGACGGCTATTTTGCACGTGCCGTTTTCAAATTTGACGTCCAAAAAAACTTGCCGCTTGGCGATCTGCTCTTTGTATCGCTCCACGACCGCGTCCTTGGCGTTGTGAATGAGGATGAGTAAAA
>CAUUSU010000169.1:0-4164 GCA_963547835.1 uncultured Campylobacter sp. | reverse complement strand
CGGCAAAGCTCGCGATCATGCCCTTAGGCACCCAGTTTTTATAGTCCGGTTTCATATTCGCTCCTTTTATTAAATTTAATCCCGCGGCGGCAAAGCGTGCCGCGGCAAAATTTTAAATTTCGCCCGTAAATTTTAAAGTCCGCAGCTCAAAACCCCGCCTAAATTTAAACGCGCGCTAATAGGTGTATTTAAACTCCACGTAGTAGTTGCGCCCGGGAGCCGGAGTATAGACATCTGCGCGTAAATTTTGGTTGTAATTATACTCCTCGTCAAAGACGTTTTTGACTCCGGTGCTTATCAAAAATCCGCTTGCGAAGCGGTACGCAGCGCCCAGATCTACGATCGTGCGCGAATCGATCCTATCGTGGTTGGCGTCGTGCGATGATGAGAAATATTTAAAATCGCTCATCAGCGTTAAATTTCTAATCGGCTCGTAATCGACGCCCAAAATGAACTTCGAGCGCTCCACCAGCGGAACCTGCTTGCCTTTATCCGCACCGGATTGGATCTTGGCGTCCACGTATGAAAAGGTCTCGCTGAGCTTTAAATTTGAAAGCAAGCTTTGCTCCGCATACAGCTCCACGCCCTTGCGGCGCGTCTCGTCGATATTTATAAAATGCCAACCGCTATTAAAGCCGCTACCGAGTAGCTCGTTTACGATCTCATTTTTCGTATCGGTCCAAAACAGAGTCGCACTTACGTATTGCCCATAGATTAGATCCTTCATGCCGATCTCGTAGGTTTTAAAGGTTTCGGATTTGAGGTTATTAAGCACATAGGGGCCGTTGCGACTGAGCTTATCGATGAGCTGATTAGGCCCCGGCGAGATATAGCCTCGCTCAAATTTAAAATAGACATTGCCGTCTTTAGAATATTTAAAATTCGGCGTGATCTCAAACGCATAGTTGTTTTTATCGTCCGTTACGTGCGTGCTGTCTTGAGTGTGAAAGATGCGCCCCATCCTACGCATCGTCGTAGAGACCTCGCGATCTACTTTGTATTCGGCGCGCTCAAAACGCCCGCCAGCACTAAGTGAAAATAGCTCCGTAAAGTCGTGCTTTTCTAAGGCATAAACCGAGTGCGTCTGTTTTTGCATATCAAAGATCGTAAGCTGCGAAAGGCTCATCATAGGATTTATCGCGGTATTAAAATCGATCCTGCGGAAGCCCTTATTTTTAAGATAATCATATCCCGCTATGAGCTCGTCGTTATCATAGGTAAGCTTGCCCTTTAAATTTGCCCCCTCTTTGCGATCTTTCATCACAAAGCCCTTTTGTAAAATTCTAATATCTTGGTAATAAGGCTGTAAATTTGCTTCAAATCTATCGCCAAATTTTACCGCATAATCCAAGTCAAAATTTAGTCGCGTGCTTTTGGTAAAGGTCCTCTCGCCTCCTTGTTGGCGACGATCTGCTTTAAGTTTGGCAAGCCCTAAACCCGGCACATCATGCGTCCTAGCGCGATAAAAGCTCGGATTAAAAGATAGGCTTTGATCATCTGAAATTTTATAATTTAGTCCAAATGATGTATAGTAGCCTCGCTCTCTTTCGCCTTTGCGGTATCCATGCTGATCAAAGCCCTTTATTGCGGTCTTTAGAAATAGATTTTCGCTCACATTCCCGCCTGCGCCGAAATTTAGATCTTTATAATTATACGACGCGATCTTGGTAGAGACATTGGCGTATGGATATTTTGCGCCCTTTTTTGTGATGATATTTATCACGCCGCCGCTGGTGCCGCTGCCGTAAAGCACGCTACCGCCGCCGGGGATAATCTCCACACGCTCGATATCTTCGATCGGAACGAGATCAATCGGGATGGTCGTAGGCGTCGTGTCGATCATATTGAGAGCGACTCCGTTAAGAAGGACCTTAACGGAGGTATTGGCCTTCGCACCTTGCCCACGCAAATCAACAGATCTGCCGTTAAAGCTAACCCCCGGCGCCTTTTCTAAAATTTCACGCAGATCGCGGTAGCCACGGTTTTCCATATCCTCCGCGGTGATAACGGAGACGTTGCGAACCTCGTTTTTAAGCGTATCTTCAAAGCCCGTCGCGGTAACTACGATGGTGCCCAGCTTCGTGGCGTTCGCGCCAGAAGCGCTTTTAGGAGCTGCGGGATTTACCGCTTGCGCGCTAGGCGCGCCGATATTTGCGGACGTAGCGTTGTTTTCGGCTCCGTTTAGTTGTAAGGCGGCGCACAAGCTTAGCGCGATCGCGGCATTTGAAAGATAAAATTTCTTAAACATCACTCTCCCCTATTCAAAATTATAATTTTGCGAATGATTTGCAAATGATATATTATAATTTCTCTTGATTAAATAATAATAAATTTCAAAGATTAAAGATAGATTTTTTAAAATTTTTGCGTAGATTGGATGAAATTTTAATTTCGAGAGTTTTACATAGCGCGGTAAAATTTCGGTTTTAAATTTAGATTCTTTAGTGGTTTTTATTTCTTAAAGCGGCAAATTTGCAAAGCAAATCTAGCTGGAATTTTTAAAATTTACTCAATCCCTAAAATCATACCCGTCTAAAATGCACCTAAAAGTATTAAACCTATCCTGGCGCTCATTTTTTATTCCTAAGGCCTTTTGATTTTGTTTGAGTATCAATTATTTTTTATCATGGCTCACCCTCTTTAGCCACTCTTTTTCAAATTTATAATATCTTTCAAGCTTTTTATTCTTTTCTGCTTGATTCCACTTTTCTATCTCGGCATAATCTTGCAGCTCGCCTCCGCACTTAGGGCAAACGCCCCTATCTTTAACGTCCGAGAAATTATAAAATTTAAGACACCCTTTGCAGCGCATAAATTTAGGATAATACTTTACGCTTTTTTCAGGGCGAAATGCGAGATACGCAAAGAAAGCGCACGCCGCAAAGCATAAAATCCCTATGATGATACGCAGATACGCGCTTTCAAATTTTATCGATGCCATAAAGCCGGGTTTTATATCGACTTTTCCCAATAGAGCGGCCGCCAGTCCCCATGCAAAAAAAGCAAAAAAGCCGATTAGTGCGAAAATTCTATTTAGCATTTTTATATATTCCTCTATAACAAATCGAATTTCATCGCTTTTTAAATTTACGCTTTTTGATCTTCGGAGTTTTAGCGCCTTGATGAGGAGCGTTTCTTTTCCAGTAGTCGCCGTCATTATACTCAGTAAGCTTTTTGCCGCAGTCCGGGCAAATTTGATCCGTATCTTTGACATCCTCGTACATGTAAAATTTAAAGCAGTCCTTACACCACATATACTTCGGATATCTTTTTATGTTCTTTTCAGAGCGGAAGGCGAGGTAAAAGAAGCAAATACTCGCTATTAAAAATACAGTTGCGGGCAATACCCATAAAATACCCGCATCATCAAATTTAATATATTTCTCGCCTATCTTTATATTTTTATTTACTGCAAAAATTATAAGGTATAAAAAGAATACTATGCCAAGAAAAAAATAGCCGATTCTATCTGACATTTTGCTGCTTCTTTTCATTATGCTTTGCTTTATTCATAGCGTTTGCGCCATACCGTCCGATCCTTTAAATTTTATAGTTTTATCTGTGCTGTCATACGCAAATTTCATTCCGTAATGAACTGCTTATAAGGATCCGGTACCGTCGGATGTTTAGAAAATAGCAATGGCATATATTTGTAAATATCTACCATAACGATCTCTTGATACACATTATCTAGCCGCCAATCTATTTTGTCGTAGTGCTTGTTTTCATCATGCATATCTTCTATAAGAAGATCGCCATTTTTTATACCAAAATTTATAATTAGATCGAGCTCCTCTAGCGTGTATCCCCAATCTATATGGAAAAATTTAAATACTACGGATATGATCCCGTCTCCTTCGATTGCGGAGGATAATAACTCTACAATGTGCTTTTCTCTCATTGTCACCTTCCTTTAGTATAAAAATTTATCTTTGCCGCTCGGTATCTTTTTGGTTTATAAGTTCCGCCGAGCCCTCCTCAAGCGAATTATACTCATCCAGATGTATATGCGAATGTTTCGGCACGGAATCTTGCGCTAAAGTAAGCAAATGCCTGGCAAGAGATATAAGCCCGTTTTTATTCGCCCTTATAGTAACTTCGTTTCCTGGAGCATTGACGGAGATCGCGAAGCCCTTTTCCCATTGTAGCTGCAGTCCCTTTTCT
>CAUUSU010000168.1:0-4176 GCA_963547835.1 uncultured Campylobacter sp. | reverse complement strand
GCTCATATCGGCATCGAAATCGATGCGACAAAAAACGCAAAAAATACCGGCTCGATTAGAAATTTAAGCGCGGCGGATAGTAAAATCAAAACGCTCGTAATCCCTACCAACGAGGAACTTGCGATCGCTGAAGCTACGGTCGATACGATCAACAAAAACTCCGCGCAGATCGACTATCAGAAATACTCGGAATTTTAAATTTGATCTAGTGGGATTCCGCGGTTATTTTGCGAGCAAGCAACGCCAACCTGCCTTTTTTGTTAGGCAATTAAATTTTAGGTTTTGGCTGTAAGCTTGCGTGAAATGAAAGGGCTTTCTTTATTTTAGTGGCTTTCTGGCTAAGACGATACGAGAAATTGCTACGCTACGCGCGGGTTTAAATTTTATTTGTCGCTTCCGATAAGGCTTAAATTCTTGCTCGGAGGGGGCGGGGAGGAAGGGGCTATGCTTGCAAAGCGCCTTTTTTGCTTTGCCCGGGCCTCGCCTCGCAACCGCAAGCAGGTCTACCGCCCAAACCCCCACCTACCCCACTGCGCGTTAGAGGTGGCAAAGCTTTGTTTTTAAACAAAGCTTTGCTGGTTAAATTTAATAAATTTTATTTCAAATTTGACCGCAAAATTCCAAAACAGGTCCTTATTGTGAAATTTACCGGATAATAAGGCATAAAATTTTAAAATTTAGCGCAAGCCGGGTTTTGGCACGCAAACTTTATTAAAGGAGCGAACGATGAGCGATCTGCTAAATTCACAAGGCACGCAAGAGCAAGAGGAGCCATATCCCGATACGAAATTTACTAAATTTTTCGGGCGACTTTACGCGGCAGTTTTTGCGCTGTTTGCGATCACGGCGCTTAGCGTATTCGTGCTGCCCGAAAATATTTTAGACGCAAGCGCGGCATGCGCGGACTTCGTTAAATTTATGAAGCAGTTTTTTCCAAACATCGCCGCAATCGGCAAAATAAGCCCGCATACGCAGCTTGCGGAATTTTACGTCGCGGTATTGTGGGTACCTATTTTAACGGCTTTCGCGCTAAGCTGCGTGTATTATCCAATCGCCGTATTCTTATATGAAAAAGAGCTTCCCGCCGTCAAGACGCAGCTAATTATGCTTATCGGCATACCTTTTATCTATTGGCTTCTAAATAATTATTTCTACGCCGATTTTGCCATAAACGGCATCCCACACAAAGTAGGCAGCGGACGGATATTTCCTACTTTTGCGAGCAGAGAAAGCCTGTTTGGTTGGCTATCGTTTTTTGGAGGCGGCTCAATGTTTTTTGGTATGTCTGTTCCGATTTTATTCAGTAATATAGTCCACTGGATATACTTATCAAGAAATAAAAGCTAAATTTTATGAAATCGCGGACGAATAAAATTCCGCACCAATAACTTTCAGGGTCATTTTACGAGCGCAAAGCGAACGACTGATAAAATTCCGCACTCCGTTTTAGAACAAAAACAAGCGACGATTAAATTTAAACGCTCCGGCAATTAGAACTTTTTTGCGCGGAATTTAAGCGACCAAACGACGATTAAATTTAAACCGCAGGCGGCTGCTTTTAAATTTTAAATTTCACTAAATTTTAAAATTTTATTCGCGCCACGTAAGGCGAAAGGTCGTTATCTCGCCCGGCACGCTGTCGTAGGAGATAGAAAAGGAGTATTTTTTGCAGACCTCGCTTACGATGCTAAGCCCGATGCCAAAGCCGCCCTCGCTTGAGTTAAAGCGCGCAAAGCGCCTGAAAATTTCGTCGCCCTTTTTACTATCGATCCCTTCGCCGCTATTTGAGATCGCTAGCTCGCCGTGCCTTAGCCGCACATCCACGTAGCCGCCTGCATCGGCGTATTTTACGGCGTTGCTTAGCAGATTGTCGATCAGGCGCGAAATTTCATAGACGTTTGCGTTCATGCTCGCATCCGAAAGATCGGTTTTAAGGCTTAGTCTGCGCTTTTGAATAAACGGCGCGAAGTATTCGCAGCGCGAAGCGACGAGGCTTTTTAGATCGATCGAGCTAATCTCGCCCTCCTTATTCATACCGAAGGTTAAAAACACGAGATCCTCGTAGATGCGCGAAAGCGTCTTGGCGGCAAGGTCGATATTAGCGATGCGTTTGGCGTTGTATTCTCCAAGCTCTGCGTGCCGCATCGTCTCGACGCTCATGGAGATGATACTAAGCGGGGTATTGATCTCGTGGGTGCTATCTTTGATGAAGCGATTTAGCGTGTCGATCTTATCGTAAAGCGGCTTTGTGCCTAGCCGCACCAGATAAAACGCCACGGCTAATATCACGCCCAAAAGCGCCATCATCATCGCTGCTGTTTTGATACGAAGCGTTAAAATTTCGCCCTGCACGCTACTTCCAAGCAGAATGATTTTAGCCTTGGAAAAGGCGTTTCGCTCCTCCATATTTTGCAGATTCTCATAAATTCCTAGCCTTCCGCCACTTATAAATTCCGCCTTTAGCTTTGCTTTGTCAAGCGCTCCGAGCTCACCGCCGCAGCCGTAAATTTCATCAGAGTTTGGCTTAAATATACACGCACTCACGCCCTTTTCGCGCTCAAAGTCCGCTAGCGATTCCAGCCCATCCATACTTGCTTTCATATAGATCATCATTTTGATCTCTTTTAGCTCTTTTATCCTGTGCGAAAGCAGCGCGGCTTCGTTCATCCTGTAATTTATCTTGAAAAAATATCCTAAAAACAACGCGCTTGAAATGAGATATAAAGATAGAATTTTAAGCGTTAAAGCGGTCTTTTCAGACATACAGATACCCTGCGTTGCGGCGATTTATGATGTGCTCTTCGCCTAGGACGCGGCGCAAATTTTTGATATAAGTTCGCAGCGCTTCCTCGCTCGGAGTTTCGTTAAAAACATAGATCGCGGAGAAAATTTCATCCTTGCTCAAAAGCCTGTTTTTATTTTGCAAAAAAAGCGCCAGCAGCTCGCGTTCTTTGTTTGAAAGCGCGACGGGCACGCCCGATCTGCGTAGCTCTTTGCTTGCAAAGTAAAATTTAAACTCGTCGTCAATAGTTACAAAATCATCAAAATTGTGGCTGAAGTTTCGCTTTATGAGAGAATTAACGCGCAGCAACAGCTCTTTTAGCTCGTATGGTTTTTTGAGATAATCATCGCAGCCGCTTTTAAAACCAACCTCAAGATCATCAAGCGTATTTAGCGACGTGGCGAATATCGCAGGGGTGCGATCGCCGCTCTTGCGTAGCTCTTTTAAAAGTGAGAATCCGTCGCCTTTGGGGATTTTTACGTCAAAGATAAAAAGATCAAATTTTTGTTCATAAGCAAGATCCGCGGCGCTTTGAGCGTCGCTGCAAACGCATACGTCAAAGCCCGCGTCTTTTAGATATTCGCCGATGAGATCGCAAAGCGTCTCATCGTCCTCTACGAGTAAAATTTTACTCACTACATCTCTTTTTTCATCTCTTTTTTCATTTCGCCTTTCATCTCATCCTTCATATGTTTACCCTCTTTCATAGCATCCTTGTGCATATCTTTCATGTCGCCCTTCATCTCTTTCGCACCATTATGCATTGATGTATTGGCGTCCTTCATCTCATCTTTCATGCCCATGTCGGCAGCTACGGCAAAAGTGCCAGCAAATAGCGCACTAAGCGCAAACAAAGTAAGTTTTTTCATTACGTACTCCTTAAAAGAAATTAGCGGAATTATACTTCCGTAAAAGTGAAGTATGTGTGAAATTCCGAAAAAATTCAAATTTAAATTTAAACGCCTGTAATTTCAAACGCGGAGCGGCTTAAATGCGCTCGGTCGGTCGCGATCTCTGAAATTTAAATCGCTCGCTACGGCTAGTCAAATTCTAAACGCAAATCAAAGCTAGCCAGAGCGCACGCCAACAGCGCATTGCCGAGCTTATTTTATCGAGGCAAAATAGAAATTTAAACCGCCGGCTAAACTAATTAAATTTGTAATGCCACGACTAATGCCACGACGCGCACATCAAATCAAAAACGCCGAGCCAGCCTTTGAGTTCGCGACCTCGCGCGAGCTTTTGAATTCGCCATGCCGCGTAAGCCCTTAAATTTAGTGCGGCGCAAGCGCACAGGGCGCGAAATCGCACCTAGATCGCGGCGCAGCTTTTGATCTCATCCTCGCTTACGATCTCGTAGATCACGCCCGCGTTTTTGATAAACTCCTCCACGC